>DBHX01000030.1:383-4707 GCA_002296285.1 bacterium UBP8_UBA817 | reverse complement strand
TACATGGTGGCAAACCGAAACCGGGGGCATTATGCTCACCAGCTTACCCGGATACCACACCATGAAACCGGGAATCGCCGGCGCACAGTTACCTGGCATCGAGGTTGAAATTTTATCTGATGATGGAAACACACTGGAAAATAGTCGTGGACTGCTATCCATCACAAAGCCATGGCCATCCATGCTTCGGGGAATTTGGGGAGACAATCAACGTTATGAAGATGTGTACTGGTCAAAATTTGACACCTACTTTGCCGGAGATGGGGCCATTATTGATACCGATCACGATATTTGCGTCATCGGCCGGGTTGATGACGTTTTAAATGTCGCGGGCCATCGAATAGGCACCATGGAGGTTGAAAGTGCACTGGTAGATCACAACACCGTTGCAGAAGCCGCGGTTATTGGGATTGCCGACGATATAAAAGGAGAAGCCATCGCCGCATTTGTCATTCTAAAGAATGAGTCCATCGAATCAACCGATTTAATTGAAACGCTTCGACACCATGTCGCTCAAATAATCAGTCCCATTGCAAAGCCCAGTGTATTAATTTGCACCCCTGAACTTCCAAAAACAAGAAGTGGAAAAATCATGCGCCGAATTTTACGACAAATCATGGATGGGGAAACCATTGGAGATACCACCACTCTCGCAAGCCCAGAAATCATTGATATTATTCGAGAAAAAGTGGAATTGTCATCACAATAAATGATTTGTATACTAAATCTATGCTTCAAGAAAAAATCAAATTATTTAGTGGATCATCTCATCCAGAATTAGCCCAAAAAATTGCCGAAAATCTGGGCATCACACTGGGCGATATTAAACATGCAAAATTTCAATGCAATGAAAGTTATGTAAAAATTGATGAAACCATTCGCGGAATGGATACCTACATTCTTCAAACCGCATCCAATTCAGTCAACGATGATCTCATTGAATTATTTTTAATCATGGATACTTTAAAGCGAGCATCCGCAGCTAGCATCAACATCATCATGCCCCACTTTGCTTATGCCAGACAAGACAAAAAATCATCCCCTCGAGAACCCATCTCTGCGCGATTAATTGCCGATTTATTGCAAGCGGTTAAAATTGATCGCTTAATAACCATGGACTTACATGCCGATCAAATACAAGGTTTTTTCGATATCCCAGTGGATCATTTAACCGCAATGCCATTATTTGTTGATTATTTTTCAAAGAAACAACTGAAGGATCTTGTGGTCGTTGCACCAGATACTGGGCGTGCAAAGTTTGCTAAAAAACTGGGTGATAAATTGGGCGCCGATCTTGCCATCATGCACAAAACCAGACCCGATCACAATGTCGCCGAAATCGTTCATCTGGTGGGTGATGTAAAAGATAAAACCGTATTGCTGGTGGATGACATGGTCGATACCGCAGGCTCCATTACCAGCGGACTGGATAAACTTCGTTTATTTGGATGTAAAGAAGATATCTATTTGGCAACCACCCATGCTATTTTTTCTGGGCCAGCCATTGAACGATTAAAAAATGCCAATATTAAAGAAATCATTGCAACAGATACCATTCCAATTCCAGAACACAAACAACTCGATAATTTAACGATTTTATCCACCGCTAATTTATTGGCTGAAGTGATCAAGCGAAACATCGAGCACACATCCATATCAACGTTATTTAATTAAATAGATTTATTAATTTGCTCTCGATTGGCGATGGGTTGATGGTGATTGACGCTTATTACCTTGACGATTGGAACGATTATTCGATGGTCGTTTTCGATACGACCTAAAGGGTTTTCTCTCCTTATTTTCTTGCGGTAAAAAATCAAAACCAGTTAATGACTCTTTTCTAAATTTTTTCTTAATGAGACGCTCGATATCACGCAACTGCTTTGACTCTTCCGAAGACACCAACGATATGGCCTCGCCCTGAGCACCAGCTCGTCCAGTACGTCCAATACGATGAACATAATCTTCAGGAACATCCGGCAATTCAAAATTGACCACTTGTGGCAATTCTGAAATATCCAAACCACGCGATGCAATATCCGTGGCCACCAACACCTGTAGATTCCCTGACTTAAACTCAGACAATGCTTTCATTCGAGCACTTTGCGTTTTATTTCCATGAATGGCTGACGCATTAATGCCATGCTTCACCAAAAATTTAGTTAATTTATTGGCCCCATGTTTTGTCCGATGAAATACCAGTACCTGATACGGGTTCTTAGTCGTAATTAAATGCAGCAATGCCGCTGATTTTTGCTTTCGTTCTATGGAATAAACGGTTTGATGAACCGTATTGGCCGCCGCATTTTTTGGCGTGACAGAAATTTCTTTTGGTGACACCAAAAATCGCTGAGCTAAAGAACGAATCTCAGGTGAAAAAGTAGCTGAAAACAACAACGTCTGTCTTTTTTTGGGAAGTAAAGAGACTATTTTTTTTATGTCATGAATAAATCCCATATCGAGCATTCGATCCGCCTCATCCAAAACAAGGAATTCAATGGTTTTTAAATCCAAACTCCTTTGTTGAACCAAATCCAAAAGTCGCCCCGGTGTTGCAACAAGAATATCAATACCTCGTCTTAATCGCTGTTTCTGAGGATTAATATTTACACCACCAAAAACGGCCATCGAAGAAAGATCAACATGTTCACCATAAGTAACAATCGATTCTAAAATTTGAGCCGCCAATTCACGTGTTGGGGTTAAAATCAAGGCTCGAATATCACGTTGTTTATCACCCACTTCACTCAGTGAGAGTTTCTGCAACATAGGCAACGTAAAACCAGCTGTTTTCCCAGTACCCGTTTGAGCAGCCGCCAACACATCATGACCAGACAGAATCTCTGGAATGGCCTTTTCTTGAATCGCCGTGGGTGTTTGATACCCCTTCTCTGTTAATGCCCGTAAAATATCATCAGATAATCCCAATGCATCAAATGGGTTGTTTTTGGTTTTTTTTGGTTGTTTAAATCGGTTAAAAATTTTTATCATAAATTCATCCTGTCAATTATTATCGCAAGATTATAAAATTACTTTCAATTAAATCTACTCCCAATTGGTTACTTCTTCAATTTTCTTGTGAACATAATCACTAAGACACCACTGATTAATTTCATCAACAGTGACATTTGACTGTAATTTAAACAGCCTTACACCTTGAATATAGTTACCTTTTTTTTTGGGCTTGGTTTCTGAAAATAGCAATGCTTTATTTAAAAGCAAAACAATATAAACTTTGGACATAAACTCTCCTATTAACGTATTTTCTAATTTAATTACAAAAACAAAAAACTTAGTTAATTAGGAAATGCATAAAAAAGAATAAACAACTATACAATAAATTTAAAATATTTGCACCAAAAATACGATCAGATATTTTGTGGGCCATATTTCTCCAATGCTTTCCCCAATTCGGTTCCTGTAAACTTCTTAAAATTTTCATGAAATTGAATCGCCAGCTTTTGAGCTGTTTTATCAAAAGCATCTTTATCTTCCCATGTTGAGCGAGGGTCCAACAATGCATTATCAAAATTTGGCAATGATAATGGAACTTGGAATCCAAACACATCCGAGGTTTTATAACTTGCATTTTCAATGGACCCATCAAGAATACCATCAATAATGGCCCGAGTTGCTTTAATACTAATTCGAGATCCAACACCATAGGACCCACCCGTCCATCCAGTATTCACCAAATAAGCATCCGCATTAAATTCTTCCATTTTATGCCCCAATATTTGAGCATATTGCGTTGGGTGAACCGTTAAGAATGGAGACCCAAAACATGCCGAAAACGTTGCGGTTGGCTCAGTAACACCGAGCTCTGTTCCGGCAACCTTGGCCGTATAGCCACTTAAATATTGATACATGGCCTGATTTTTACTTAATTTGGACACCGGTGGCAATACGCCATAGGCATCACAGGTTAAGAAAATAATCTTATTTGCATGCCCACCTTTCGATACAGGTTTCACAATATTATCAATGTGATAAATGGGGTATGACACACGGGTATTTTCTGTTTTAGATCCATCCGTAAAATCAACATCCCCATTGGCATCAACCACGACATTTTCTAGTAGCGCATCCTTTTTAATCGCTCTATAAATATCGGGTTCTTTTTCTTCCGATAAATCAATGGTCTTTGCATAACAACCACCCTCAAAATTAAAAATACCATCATTATCCCAGCCATGTTCGTCATCACCAATCAGGCTACGGTCTGCAGAGGCTGATAAAGTGGTTTTGCCGGTGCCAGAGAGGCCAAAAAATAAAGCCACATCGCCTTTTTCACCACGATTGGCCGAACAATGCATTGATGCTA
>DBHX01000030.1:0-184 GCA_002296285.1 bacterium UBP8_UBA817 | reverse complement strand
AGCCATGTTCGTCATCACCAATCAACGCCCGCTTTGGATCCGCAGACAAGGTCGTTTTTCCGGTTCCTGACAAACCAAAAAATAAGGCAACCTCACCATTCTGCCCCTGGTTTGATGAACAATGCAATGCACCAATGCCTTTCAATGGCAAAAAATAATTCATCATTGAAAAAATACCTTTTTT
>DBHX01000004.1 GCA_002296285.1 bacterium UBP8_UBA817 | reverse complement strand
TCCATTGGTCCAACATCAGGATTTAAATGCCCCTGAAACCGTTGTATGACATGGGTGAGATATTTTAATGTTAACACCCTTGGCTCTGTTGAAAACACATGGCTGCAGAGCTTTTCAAATGCACCTTGTATGAAATCAGCCACATAGCGATGTTCATCACGTTCTTTTTCCTGATGGATAAACTGATCTGTATATGCCTCATTTCTTACCGTGCCGGCAAGAGCTTCAGATTCAAGATGACCTCCATTCAATTCAAACAGGCGTTCGGGCGTTCCCCCAATAAATGCACTATTTGACGAAAACTGAACCACAAAATGATACAAATTAGGGTCGTTTTCCTGAATGTCTTTGATCATCAAAAAAGGGTTTATTTTTGATGGAAATACAACCGTTGTTTTTCGAGCCAAGACCACTTTTTTTAAGGTCTCAGAAAACCGTGCTTCTTTTAAATGATTAATATTTTTGACCCACGCTTCTTTTTTCGGGGCGTGATGCAATTCTAAATATGATGTTTTTGATGTTGGCCTGTATGCATCCTGATTAAATACAGCATCCAGGGTTGTCTGAATAGCATGCCATTGATTGCCGTCCTGTCGCTTATCAAATATGACACGACACGTTATTTGATGCTGCGATTTCATGAGAATAAGTATGGGCAATACCCAACATTCTGATGGCATTTTTTGATTCTCCATATCTGCCTGAAATGAATTCCCACCAAACAATATCATATTATGGGCATCATTACGCTTTAAAAAATGGGCCGCTTCATCGTTGGTGTAGGTGGCCCATTGACCAAGCCCCACCAATTCTCGGTTCTGTTTGGGTGTTGAAAAATAGATGATCGGCGATAAGGATATTTGACTTAAGTGATCTAAGAAATGCCCATCACATGCAACTTCAAAATCAAACCATGATACCCCATCACATCCAGATCTGTAGGCTTGCTTGATTTGATCAGTGATCGATTCACTTAATTGCATAAATCATTTGAACGGATTGAAACATCACCAAGTGGACACTCACCGTTGAAAACCCAGCATTTTTTAACATTTCAGATAATTCTTCGGGCGTTGAGAAAGTCTCAATGGTTTCCATCAAATAAGAGTAGGCGGCTTTTTCCCCAGACATGATCCCCCCAATGGGCTGAACCCACCAGCGCAGATACAGATTATTTAACACCCTCATGAATGGGTTCTTTGGTTGGCAAGATTCAAGAATAATGAGCTCCCCACCCGTTTTTAAGACACGGTGCATTTCCTTAAATGCAGCATCTAGCTTTTCAAAATTACGGATACCAAATGAAACGGTCACTGCATCATAGCTTTGAGCATTGAATGGCAAGTGATGCACATCTGCCACCAGTGATGAAATCATTTTAATGCCCCTTTTCTGGCATTTTTTCTCACCAATGGAGAGCATATCCTTAGCCATATCCAACGCGGTAATCGATGTTAATTGTTTGCATTTTTGCGCGGCAGTGATGGCCACATCCATGGTTCCAGATGCCACATCCAATAAGTTAGATGCTTTTTTTGATATTTTGGACACCATGGCATTGCGCCAATAAATATCAGAGCCAAATGTAATGCAACGATTGATCTGATCATAGGTATTTGCAATTGCGTCAAACATTACCCAGCGTTCTTTTTTACTTGGCACCATGCATTTAATATACAGAAAACACCGCTTAGAAACAATCCAAAAGCCTGGGAATATGAAATATTCATAATTAAAACTGAAGCAACCCATTTTCTGTATCTAAAATACGTATCAAGCATTGCTCAACCATCATAAAACATGATATATTTACGAAACTAGAAACTGTAATTTAAAAAACAGGGTTAAATTTTATGGAGGATTAAATGAGAAATTACGATTTATCAGTGATGTTTGACTCATCCAAAGGTGAAGAAGAAGCCAAAGCGTTGCAAGCAAAATTAGATGATGTGATCAAAAAATCAGGCGGTACAATTTATAAAAGTGAGTTCATCGGACGAATTGATTTAGTCAACACATTCAAAAAACATACCCAAGCCTTCAGTGCTCGAATTCAGTATTCAACCAATAACAAAGGCCTCGAAGCGATAAATAAAGAATATAAAATCAATGAAGGCATTATCCGACTTCTAAACACAACACTTGAGAGCGTTTTAAACGAAGAACAAATTGCTGAACTGGTAAAATAAAATGGCCTCTTACAATAAAATTCAACTCACTGGAAAATTAAATGACGCACCGGATGTTAAAGCAACAACCTCTGGGCATTCTATTTCAAAATTCACGTTAATTGTTCCAAGGATTGAGGCCCTACCCAACCAGCGATTCGACTACATACGAGTCACTGCTTGGAGAGAAAATGCTGATAAAACAGCCAACTTTAAAGCGGGGGATATTGTATTTGTTGATGGCCGTATCTTAACCGATTCCTATGAAGATGCCTCGACGGGTCAACGAAAATGGACCACCGAAGTGGATGCAAAACAAATTGTTAACTTCAATGAGGTGTTTGCCAATGAAGTATCCAATTCTGCCACGTTACCGCCAAACTCAGAATCGGGGTCAGACTCAGTAGATGCCGCCCCAATTGAGAACATTCCCATCGCACCGGTTGATGAATCGGCATTCTTTAATGATGCGCCCACAAATGAAGAATCTGAAAATGAACTTGATGAAGATGTTCCTTTCTAATATTATAGGTACCTATGAATAAAGCATTTATTATTGGACGTTTAGTGAGAGACCCTGATTTTAGATTGACCCCGTCGGGTGTTCAATTGTGTCGTTTTACCATTGCTGTTGATAGAATCCCTAAGCAGGAAAACCAAACGGCTGACTTTATACGAGTTGTTACATGGCGTCGACTGGCAGAAATATGCAATCAATACCTTAAAAAGGGTAAATTAGTGGCGGTTGATGGCCGACTACAAATTGATTCTTATGAAAAAGATGGGGAAAAAAGATATAGCTCTGAAATTGTCGCAGATGGCATGCAAATGCTCGATCGAGGAACCGATGATGCCCAAAAAGCCGTCGCAACAGAATCATCACCGAGCTTTGACTTGGTATAAATATAAGAGGAGAAAATAATATGGCAAATAACAAAGCATTAAAAGAAGCCCCAAAATTTAAACGACGAAAAAAAAGACCGTGTCCATTAACCGTTGATCAAATCAATGTATTGGATCATAACGTTGTAGAAAAACTTACCCGGTACATTAGCGATCGAGGAAAAATATTGCCTCGTCGAAATACGGGTGTTTCAGCAAAAAAGCAACGCATTGTTTCAAATGCAATTAAACGTGCAAGAAATTTAGGCTTATTGCCATATTGCACAGAATAAGGATACGTCGATGGAAGTAATATTAATTAAAGATTTAAAACGTAAAGGAACTTTTGGTGACACTATTGAAGTGGCGGATGGTTACGCAAGAAACTATTTGATTCCCAATGGATTTGCATTAATTGCCAATAATTCCAACAAAAAAAGATTTGAGGAAATGAAAGTTAAAGCCCTGGCTCAAGTATCTGAATTACGTGAAGAGCTTAAGAAAACAGCCAGCGAAATAAAGGGAAAAACATTTTCGATGACGGCACTTTCTCGGGATGGAAAATTGTATGGTTCCATCACGCCATCGGTGATTGTTAATGATATGATCCGTAAAGATATTCCAGACTTAAAAATTAATGCCAGTGATATCATCATTGATGAAGGAAACATTAAGTTTGTTGGCACTTATGCCTGCAAGGCCCAATTCACGAAAGATATTTCAGCCTCATTTAGCATTATTATTGAATCCGATGAGTCCGATGAACAACCTGAATTGTTGGAAGCGATATTTGAAGATGAGGACAACAACACAACGGCCGAAATTCAAACGGATGATGATACTGAACCATCAGACGCTGACGAAACAACGGACACCGTCAATGACCTTTCTGAGGTTAGTGCAATCACGGACATTACTGACGAAAAACCGGTTGAAACCAGTGAGGATTTAGACCCCGCTGAATAACCTGATTCTTTTGTGAATCAATCACTCAAAAACCTGATTAGAGACCTGCCCACCAACGCAGGGATCTATCAGATGCTTGATCAGTTTGGCACCATTATTTATATTGGAAAAGCCAAAAATATCAAAAAAAGAGTTGCCCAATATTTTATAGGGAACAACGATTATAAAACCAGTTGTTTGGTTAAACACATCCACTCCATTGCTCCCATTATTACAAAATCTGAGCATGCGGCATTGCTACTAGAAAATCAGCTCATCAAGCAACATCAACCCCGTTACAACATCTTATTAAAAGATGACAAAACCTACCCATACATCAAGATTACCGTTAATGAACCCTATCCCAAACTCATGATTACTCGAGTTCGAAAAAATGATGGTGCGCGATACTTTGGGCCATACACATCTTATGGGTCGACGAAGCGTTTGAAACAACTCTTAGTGGATGTATTTACAATTCGTGACTGCAAACAAGATATTGACACGGTTACCCTTCAAAAAAAATGCTTAAAACTGGATATTGGCAAATGCATTGGCCCTTGCATTTACAAACATCTGCATGATGAATACAACCACCTCATTCAACAATGTATTGAATTTCTCGAAGGTAAAAGCCAAAGCATTCTTACCGCCTTAAAAGATCAAATGAAGATAGAATCAGCGAATCAAGCGTATGAAAAAGCGGCCACTTATCGAGATAAAATTAAAACGCTTGAATCCATCCAACAACAACGACAATTGGAATTTGAAACAAACCAACACTACTTTGTGATTGGATGTTCCAACAATGAGCACTTTCATTATTTGATCTGTCAGCACTTTTCAAAAAAATTACTCATTTCTCAGCATGGTCACTACGCACCCATTGACACATCATTTGATGTATTTATTCATTGTTTCTTTGAAGAGCTTATTGCCTCCATTCCCAAGGTTAGCAATCTTATCATTGATGCATCTATGGCGGAGATATTATCCACTGCTTTGAAAAACACGCCAAAAAAAATTTCCGTTATCACACCTCAAAAAGGGAAGTATCTTGAATTGTTAACCATTGCAAATCTGAATGCACAAAAATCATTAATTGGCATCTCTAAGGCCTCCATACAATCTCACGTCACCTCCCCCCTTGAACTTCTAAAAAAAGATCTTGGCCTTTCAAATGAACCAAGAATTATTTTTGGTTGCGATATCTCTCACTACTATGGAACACAAATTGTCAGCTCGGTGGTTGTCTTTATTGATGGGAAACCCGCCAAAAAATGGTATCGCCATTTTCACATTAAAAGCATCACTACCGGAAAGAGTGATGATGTAAAATCAATGAAAGAAACTGTGGCACGTTTGCTTGAACACTTTGACATCACCCCCGACTTACTTCTCATCGATGGCGGGAAAGCTCAATTAAATGCGGCATTGCAATCCTTAAAAGATCACCAGAAAGACGATATATTTTGCATTGGATTAGCAAAAAAGCATGAAGAGATATTTACCCCATTTCAATCCACCCCCATCCAACTCCCCTATCACCATTCAGGATTAAATCTGCTTCGCTTTGTTCGTGATGAAGCCCACCGATTTGCGCTAAACTTTCAGCGTCGCCAACGCAAACGAAACTTAAATTAATTCATCCTTATTTTATTCCATATTGTATCTACAATCCCCAGAAATAATGGTAAAATGAATCTTAAATATAGTTAAGTGGTTGATTATGATTAAAATTTATATTCTATGGCTAATATTAAGTTTTATTCCCATATTAGGGGCGGATAATCAAAGCAACCTTGAAAATGAGTTGAAAAAAAACACCCAAATTATTAAACAAAAAAAGAAACAAGAGAAGTCCATTTTAAAGGAACTTGGCAATTTACGAAAAAACATTTATTTAACCCAAAAGAAATTAAATCGTGCATACAAACGATACAATAGTTACCATCAACAAATCAAAGATACCGAAGCCAAGTTAAAAAACGAACTACATGATCTTGCTCAAACAAAATTATATTTAAATCAAAAAATTGTGTCACTGTATAAAGAGCAAAATCGCCCCGTCATTCAATTACTTTTTAACTCGGAGTCTTTTTCCTCACTGCTTAACAATATGTACTTCTATGAAAAGGTCATTGAAAATGATTTTTTTGACATGGTTGCTGCAAAAAAGAAAATTGATGATTACAAAATTAATAAACGAAAATTAGAATATAGCAAATCAGAAGCCAATTCATTAAAACATAGCATATTAAAACAACGGTATGCCCTTAAACATACTAAAAAACGTTACCAAAAAAACTTAACATCCTTAAGGAGTGAGCTTAAAAAATTTGAACAGCGAAATAAAGTTTTACGTGAAGAATCACAACAACTTGGGAATTATATTCAACGAAAATCATCCAAAAATGATGTCAATAAGTACTATGGAACGGGAAAATACATTCGACCTGTCGGCGGTTATATTTCGTCACGATTTGGCCTTCGCCGACACCCAATTTTTAAACGACGTCGCATGCACACTGGCATGGATTTCGCTGCCCCACGAGGGTATCGTATCAAAGCCGCTGATTCAGGAAAGGTTCTGTTTTCTGGATTTAAAAAGGGCTACGGAAACGTGACCATTATTAACCATGGGTGGCGAAAAAATAAACGGATATCATCTTTATACGCACACCAATGGAAAATTTTGGTACAGAAAGGGCAGATGGTCAAAAAAGGTCAGCTAATTGGATACGTTGGCTCCACAGGGTACTCCACTGGGCCTCATTTGCATTTTGAAATTCGAGAAAATGGCACGCCGGTAAATCCTAGCCAATACTTACGACTTTAATAGGATTAAAGTTCTTGAACCTAAGACTAAAAAATCAGCACTGGTAATTAAATACAATAGGATTGCAAAGCAACCATTATTCAAAGTTAAACCATGCATAACGCCGTAATTTTTAGCACCAAGTTTTTTAAAGGCATCCCCCCCTCCCATTTACCTAGGCGGCTGACATGAACTGATCGACTCAGCCCCCATCTTCCCGTCAGGTTGATGATGATGGCTTTGCTCATTGCATTACCCACCAATACTATTAATCCCACATAAATACAAAGCCCTTCACATAAATGCGAAGGGCTTTAAAATTAATTCAATGGATCGCTGAACTGGACTTTCAAATTTTGATGGTTAGAATCTTTCTCCTTCGTCATCGCTACTATCACTGGCGCGAACCTGATCGCCCCCGCCGCTTAAATTAACACCCGTATGGCCATTATTTCTTCTAGAGGGGCCACGTTCCAGATCCCCACCAATTGAGTGGCTAGATAGTGTCGTCACGAGTTAT
>DBHX01000055.1:73072-73292 GCA_002296285.1 bacterium UBP8_UBA817 | reverse complement strand
CCAACAAGCTAATCGGACATAGGCCCCTCCCTAAGCAGTAAACCTTTCCTCTTACGATCATATGATCAAAGAGTATATCCGGTATTAGCATTCCTTTCGAAATGTTGTCCCAGACTTAGGGGTAGATTACCTATGTATTCCTCACCCGTTTGCCACTGACCGAATGCAACTTATCAACCGAAGCGTCAAAGTTACGAGGTCCGTTCGACTTGCATGTGTT
>DBHX01000055.1:0-72735 GCA_002296285.1 bacterium UBP8_UBA817 | reverse complement strand
CCGCTAGCGTTCATCCTGAGCCAGGATCAAACTCTCAATTGATTAAAAAGTAGCCGAAGCTACCATAAAAATAAAAAAACTAACTTTAATGGGCCTGTTATTTAGTACTTAACATAAATAGTGATATTCAATTAGCAATGATCAAATCAGTAAGATAACTATATGTACTTATTAATTTTTTGTCAAACGTTTTAATGATATTTTTTTTATAAAAAATCAAATCAATTTCAAATGCAAATTTCTTTGAATTTATCAAAGACTTTTTGAGCCGAAATTGTTGTCATGCATTTAAACTCAAACGGGCAATGATACGCCACATTATTGACCCCTTCCAACGGATTGTAACATGGGGAACACGACACCTCAGATTGAACAAAATAAGTATTTTGATAGGGCTCAAGAATAAGACGTGAATCGGTTGGCCCAAAAATAGCCAACGCTTTGCATTGACTTGCTATGGCCATAAATAATGGAAATGAATCATTCCCAATAAAACACAGGGCCGATTCCAAAACCATCGACAACGCATCAAAATTTCCTAAAAAAACATGCACTCGATCACCGAAAGATGATTTCATTTTTTCCAATGACCGACAATCCTCAGGCCCACCGGTTAAAACAACCGTGGTTGTAGGAAACCCCGCAAGTATCAATTCAATCAAGGCCATATATTCTGGCCAAACACGTGATGGCATGGTCGAATAACGGTTGTGCCCTCCAAAAGGAGCGATAACAACATAAGGCTCCCCCTTAAATGAAACATCGAGCTGAGCTTTGGGGCTCTTATAGTAAGACAGTCCATAATCAGACATTTTAAATGGTGAATGAGCCACACATTCTACCATCGATAAATACCGATGATGCCGTGAAATACTCAAGTTAAAAGGAACCGATGCCTGTAAAAAAACCGTTTTCTTTTCAGGAGATGAAAAGCCAACACGGTATTTGACAAAACAAAAAAACATCAATGCATCCAACGCCATGGATCGATGAAGATTAAGCCCGATATCATATCGATGACAAATAATACGAGCGATTATTTTTAACAGTGACATAAATGACCGCTTCAAAGAAATAATCTGACAAATATTAGGGTGGTACTCAAACAATGGACGATGTTCGTCAAACGTTAACACATCAATGACTGAATCACGATGATCATTCATGGCATCAATCACTGGGGATATTTGCAAAATATCACCCAAGCTCCCTAATTTAATTACAAGAACCCGCGGCTTCATAAGTTAATTATAAATCATAGAAAATCGTTATTCCGAAGTATTTTTAGAAAGAACAACATCTTTCAAAGCACTTAAAATCGGTAAAGAATACGACATAATAGAATAATCTCCTTGAAGAAAATGTTTCAAAATAAACATCCATCGAACCCACCGACTTTTTGGAAGCGCCATCCTACGTTTTAATGCAGAAATATAAATTTTCAGCGCGTTAAGGTTTCCCGGATGAATCCCCTCCCCTATTGTTTCCACATATGCGAGCAATTGTTCACACCGGTTCAATTGCTTCTGAAAAGACTGGTCATCAAATGAACGAGATATCAATAAAAGAGGATGGTAATTTAATTTGGGGTTACCAACATCATTTTTTCCGTGTTGGCGATAATAAGTGAGCGGTTTCGGACATAAATAAATACTGGAAGAAATTGCCGCCTTAATGCCTAACCAACCATCAAATTTCCATAAATCAACCAAATGCTTAGGATCATCATGTTCAAGCATGTGCCTAGGAAAACATAAGGTAAGGCCCCACGACAAATTTTTGCGCAACATAAATTCAAGCTGGTTCCCAATTAAAAACTTATGCTGATTCGATGGCGTAAACCCCAATTCCTGCCAAAGTGTTTTTCCAGACTTGATTAAAGCGGCATTGGTGATATACGCATCCGATAGCATTAATTGAGCCGTGGGCGCATCATTAAACCCCTTGGCCAATTCGGCCAATTTATCCGTCACCCAAACATCATCTTGATCACATAATGCAATGTAATCCCCTCCACAATGCCTCATTGCATTCATAAAATTACCCGTAACCCCCTGTTTATTTTGATTCCTATGAATACGAATGGGCACCGTTGATGATGTTGACAATTTTTCAAGAATTGAAAGTGTCTCATCCGTCGAACCATCATCCGAAATGACAATTTCAAAAGGCATCAGGGTCTGAGATAAAATACTTTGAACTTGTTCCTCAATATAAAGGGCCCCATTATACGTCGCAATGGCAACCGATATTTTGATTGTGTTATCCGTCATAGAAAGCCATTACCTTTTGAATCACCATTTCAGCGTTCACTTGATTTATTGGACTTAACAATTCAACATTGGAACCAAACGGGCGCCAAAAGTTTTCTTGGGATTGGCCAAAATAAAGCGCAATCAATTTCACATGATTCAATGCCGCAATATGAACGGCCACAGTTTCAACGGAAATGACCAAGTCCGCCGATTTAATCATCAAAACAAACTCCCGCCAATCCAATTGATTAACCAAACTATTTACCCGGGGGCATGCCTCTAATATGGCATCTGCCACCTGTTGATCTTTATCTCCAAACCCCGTAATCACCACCGATCGGCCCTGTTGATGCAAATTGTGAACAACCGCCACCCAATCGTCAATGGCCCATGAAAACAACGGGTTATTTGAACTTGGATGAATGCATACATACGGGTTATCCATGGCTGTTTCTTGAATACCGTCAACCAATGGGTTGCTCCCCCACTCTAACTCAAGGCATAACTTTGACTGAATTAATTGATTCAGATAATCCAACATATGATGCTCAAATGGAAGCCCGACCGGATGATTCACATGATAAAGCGACCCACACCCCCCACTCGAAAACCCCATTCTGGTCGGAATATTGGTAAAATAAAGCGGAATACTCATATTCGGGTAATAACAATACGTATCAATGACCATATCATAGTGTTCCCGATTAATCTCTCGTCGGGCAACCCAAAAGGTATGTAAAAACTCATATACTTTTTTAAAAAATGATGCATGGGATCGATTGTGCTTCCAATGATCCACAATATGCACCCGATTAACGGCCGGATGATGAATGGGAACAACCTTTGCCCAAGACCCACATAGCACCCCAATATCAATATGAGGAACAGCTTTTTTCAACGCATGGCACAGGGTGGTGGCATTCACTAAATCACCCAAATGAGCGCCATTAGAAATCAATATTTTTGTTGGAATATCCAATTGTTTATTCACATTAGATACTGGAAAGGCAACGATAATTCGCTCTAAAATTGAACGATACATTTTACCAATCAAACGTTGCATTAGCATGATTTAAATTTTAACACAAAAAAACCATGAAAAATGACGATTTCAAGCATCAAATTAATGAAATGGAATATTTTCAGGAGTTAACCCCTGAACAAAATCCATTGACGCTTCAAGAGAAGAGAATCGTTTCTTAATAAACCTAGGAATGGCAAGCGTATCATTATAACGAACATCCATTTGATTTTTATAATAATCTTTATTAGCAAAAAAAACAGCGGTGTGCTTAATCAGTAAAAAGGACCAAATATGCGAAGCTTTCATATAATGATGTCTTGCAAAGAATCGATGCATCGCAGAGTAGTCTTTATAAAAAACATACGTAGAAAATAAAACGGGAAATTGACGACGGGCTTTCAATAAAATTCGGCGCTTTACATTCATTCTTAAAATATTTGAACCATGCATAAGCTTTAATATTTCTCGCGCTCTAAAATACCACCGTTTATAAATGGTTTGAATATCTAAAGGGTGCGAATGATACAGTTTAATTTGAGAGGAATAAGCGATACGAAAATTCAATTTTGATGCCTCAAGCGCCCAATAAAAATCTTCGGCACTACTCAGTGACTCATCAAATGTTAATCGGTGCCAAACCGTTGTTCGAAATAAACAGCAGGCATTGGAAATGCCAACGCCTCGCCCATTGAAAATCGCGTCATAGGATAAGTCAACAAAGTCTTCATCTGGAAACGATTGATAAAGTTCAAACTCCTCAAATGGATCCACATCAGGAATAGGAATATGCTGACCATACAAAACATCAAGATTTTGCATTAATCGAATGGCCTTTAACAACTCTTGGTTTGTTGGAAAAAAACAATGCGCAGAAGTTAAAAAAATAAAATCAGCATCAACACCTTCAATGCCGACATTTAAAGCACGCCCCCAAGACCACTCAGATGAATGAATAGTTTTTACAATACACTTCATATCTAGCGCAATTTGCACGGTTTGATCAGTTGATCCTGAATCAACAATAATAACGTAAACATGAACCCCCTCTTGCAAGTAAATTCGACGAATCGTTTCCTTTAAATACTTGGCTTCATTTAATGTACGAATAACACAAGCAATCGTCGGTTTAACGGTCATAAATTTCATCCATTATAAAGGAACTAACATCTTTTAATTCCAACGACGCTTCTGTCTTACCAACAACATTCGGGCCAAATCGAAACAAAACCCCACTTTGATAATGGTTTGTATTTAAATAACCATGCATCCCAACATTTTTTCGGTTATTAAAAAAGTCTGGATAAAAACAAACCCCGGGCTTCAACAATGCAATAACATTGCCATAATCTGGCTTAAAAGCGTCTAAATAACCAAAAATATCCCCGGTTGTTTCAAGTGATTCCCCAATTACTTGGAATAGTTCAGATTCAAAGGGTGAAACAAGTGATGTGTCCTTTATCCAAATACGAACCATGGTTGAATCAATAAAATACATGTAATCCTTAAATAAGGTTAAATTCAAAGAGGCCGCAATTCGATGAATGTGTGGCTCAATATTAATATAAGACGAAACGGGCACCATGCCATGATCACCAAGTAACACCAGTTCAAAATCATTGTCTGATGAGACCAATGCGGAATATATAGACGCCACATTTCGATCGTACACCTGCATCGCTTCGATAAATTTAGGGTCATCCATACTCAAAAAGTGAGCAAGCTCCCCCACCCCCAAATAAATTAATGTAAAATCTTTTAAAGAATCACTCTCTACTTTTTGCAATAGTTCATTCATTCGATCCTGATCTGTACCAACCACTTTATTGTATTTAACAAACCCATCCAAATCATATTGGATATTATTTGATTTCATCCAACAGAATAAATTTTTAGAACCAAAAAAATCTGGAGAATCATACGCATACTTTGATTCCGTCGGAACAAGAAATGGTAAAAAATGTGGGGGAATATTATACCTCACACGTAACATTTCTTTGGGGAGTGATGAAAAACTCAATAGATATTCCATGATCAACTGAAAAACACCTCGTATTTTTCTGATTCTTTTAAAAAAAGCCATTCGAAAAACAAATCCAAGAAATCGAATATAAAATGGCGACTTTTTCTCAAACCAATCATGAGACACCGTAATTTGAGATAATAACCCATGCTCAAGAGATGATTGCCCAGTGACATATTCCACTATTTCACAAAACCCAGTACTGGGATGAATATTTTCTATTAAATGCACCTGATTACTCATGACTTTCTGCTTTAAGAATGCAAGGTCATGCTTAAAAACATAATCATAACGAAACGCGTCCGATAAAATAAATACAACTTTTTTATTCATTTCATAACCTCATCATATATTTTACTTAATCGAACATTAATTTTTTTAGCTAGAACAGTATCAAAAGGGTGCGTGGCATTTTTAATCATTCTTAATGTTTTATATTGAAACATAAACGCATTAATGCGAATCCAATGAGAACGATGAATAAAACTCCATAACAACTCTTTCTTATTCGGATAATTCAATTTAAAAATTAACGGATTTGCTAAACTTAAATATCTTGAAAAAAATAGATTCATTAAGTTTTCATAAATCACATGAAGTGAAATGGCCCCAGTTGATTGCCCCAAATGGTTCAAGTCTTCAGAATGAAACGAATCATTATAAAACAATGTGGTTTCGTACCGCTTTTTTTTATCTTCAAAAGACAACAAATCATATTTTTTTTCAACAATTAACGTTGCATCAATAATCGATGCATACATTTTTTTAAACTGAGGCATGGCCAATTCAGGATGAAAAACCAATTGGCCATTGGCAATAGACACCGGCCCCAAAAGACACCATAACCGTGTCAATAAAGCCCCAGTTGCGCTATGAGATGTTATGTTATACGTTTTATGTTTTAATACATCAAATCGTGTACGTGCATCATCATTTGTATAATAAATAATCGAAGCACCATAAATTAAATCAAATAAATATTGATCGATATTCAACGCATTGCACCGATTAAAAAAATGCGCCGTGTTAAACCACTGAATATCTGTAAACTTTGTTTTATGAATGAGGTTTAACTCGTCTTCCAACCGCTGCTTATCATCGGAATGATAAGATTTTGACACAACAAAATAATCAACATCATTTAAATCATTGCTTTCGATGGATTTAAAACCGGCCCCCACACTACCCGTAATTCCAATAAATTCAATGTGCTCAAATGCTTTCGAATTTAAAATCAACTGTTGAACAGATGTTGTAATATTTAATCCCAATAAATTCTTTGATTCCATTCCCTATGCCACTTTCCCCAATATTTAAACGCTTACAATATTATAAACTATCTTTTAATTTAAATAACAATCGATCTCTTGTTAGAAAAAGCATTAGAAAATAAATGAACATTCCAATGACAATCAATCCAACAACATGGGAAATATACAAACTTACACAAGTTAATGCCACAACCATTAATATGGACATGACTAAATATTTCACTAAATACCCCAAATGAATCATACTATGCCTAAATATAAAGACGATCGTAAAAACTACGAATATGAGCTGAATCCCTCGAGAAATACCGGTGCTTAAAGCAACCCCAAGAATACCATGCGTTTGAATCAGTAAAAAATTCAAAATAACATTCAAAACAAACCCAACAAACGACCACATCACAGACAGTGATTCTTTGTGAACAACCAATAAAACGCCATTAAGATAAGAAAGTAAAAATACTGGAAATGTGCCAATAAGAAGCCATTGAAACACCAACGTAGACGACTCATACAAAGTTCCAAAAATGCCAGAAATTAAACCTGGCGCCAGATAAATCCCACCAAAAATAATTGGGAAAGACACCATTAACAAGACCGAAGTGATGCTTTTACCCATGCGAATCAATTCATCTGTCTGCCGACTCTTTTTTGAGATAAATGGAAACACTGCCGTAATCATCAGTGCTGGAAAAACCAACACGGTATCGGTAATCTTTAATCCCGCTTGAAAGTAACCCAACGATGTTGAATCCAACAGCCACTTAATCATAATGGTATCGACACTAACCAATGCAATCGTCAAAAATGATGAGAAAATAAATGGGAGAATTTTCTTAAACAAATACATCACATCGGTTTTTTTTGCCTGAAGAAAAGGCCTGGATATCCATTGGGTTTTTCGCCAAATATAAATGCTAGACAATAATGAACCGACAAAGTATGCCAATGATAATGACGTAATATTTTTGAAATAAGTAACAAAGCCAATGGCAAAAATAGTGGTAAAAAAAGTTTCAACAATAAAACAAACCGCCTCATATTGTTGGTTATTCTCCACTCTTGCAAGTGCAATTTTGTAGCCTTTCAAACTATCCAGCGCATTCATCAGTGAAAAAACAATGAATGGCAAAAACAAACTTTTTGAGACAAAAAAAAGCGCAAAAAAACAAAATAAACCATTTGAAATAACCAAAAGAACCTTGAGCATCCAACCCGCTGAAATCAACCGTTCCTTAGGGAGGTTTTCCTGATGATATTCACGATTAATCATCATGGATAATCCAATTTCTGACAAACTAAAACAAAAGGCAGATAAAACAATTAAATAGTTAATGTCACCAAACCCACTTGGCGTAAATGATCGTGCTAAAAACACCATCAGAAAAAACTTAAATAGCTTTCCAATAAAGCTAGCGAAAATCATCCATGACAAATTTTTGAAAACAATTTGTGAAAAATGATAATTTCTTAATAAAATACGTTTAAAATTTATCATGATGATTACTCAAAACCCCCAACATAAAACTTGGCATAAAACTCAATGGATATAACTTTATTATTTCATAAGATACCCGATAAAAGAATCAATTATTATCACTACTCGCAAATCTAAAAAACAGTTAAAATCATTGAGTGAATGCAATAAAAAAAATTGTCTTATTCAAGAAAATCATCTTACGATTTATTCTCCAACTCATCCGTGATATGGATGGCTTATTCACCTGGGCCACCACTTTCTGGCATCCGAAAGACCCCATAATTGGACAATGCAAACAGCGTGGGGTTTGCTGTCAAAATATTGCGGTTGGGGTATCAAATCGAATCAATAAAACACCCATATTCTTAAAAATCATTAACTGGTGGTACACATTTGTATACAATTTCACACTCAAAGGTTGGTACAAAAATGATCAAATCATGATCTACTCATGCAATTACCTAAAGAACGGAAAATGCAGTATTTATTAGCGACGGCCATTGATTTGCCGGGAATACCCAAGGTCAAAACGAATCGGGCAAACCACGATGCCTGGGTGCGGGTATTCACTTAAAAAAAAGAGCCTTTAAAATAATTCACACTTTAACCATTTATAATTTAAGTTCTCATATTGTTTGAACAAATAAAAGGCGTCGTTTTAATGTTTGAAATAGTTATTAATTGGGTTGAATTTGTAATACGATATAACCATGCGATTAATAACGTACATCAAAGAACCAATAAAAAGAATGGCACGAAAATTTAGGATAAACATCGGGCTAATCAATACAAATGAATACACACCTTGGCTCAATAATGAAGAATTTAATTTGATTTACAATAAAGTCCAATTAAATACACTCTCAACCTATCATCGGTGTTACGAATTGTGGAATCTTATTAAAGAATCAAAAAAACTGTCCGGTGAAATCATAGAAATAGGAACTTGGCGAGGGGGTAGCGGAGCACTAATTGCATATCAATCAAAAAAACACTGCCCAAATAGCAAAGTATACCTTTGTGACACATTTAAAGGCGTCGTTAAATCTGGAGAAAATGATAATAATTATTATGATGGAGAACATTCGGATACATCAAAAAGTGATGTGGAAAATTTATTAAAAAAATTAAACTTAAATAACACAAAAATCTTAGAAGGCGTATTTCCAGAAGAAACCAGTCATCAAATTGATCAAAATGAAGTTTTTCGTTTTTGCCATATTGATGTTGATGTTTATGATTCAGCAAAAAGCATTATGGATTGGATATGGCCAAAACTAGTTCCTGGCGGAATCATTGTTTTTGATGATTACGGGGCCCTAAACTGCAGCGGCATTATTAAATTAGTTAACGAAGAGAAAGATAAAAACGATCGTTTGTTTATTCATAACATCAATGGACACGCAATATTTATAAAAAAATAATATCGATTAACTTTTTACCATATGCAATGTAAAATCATTCGGTAAGTAACCGTGGTGAAGGGTAACATAAGGTGTTTTCTTAAAACAAAGATCCAATACACTGGCCGGGTGATACTGATTAAATTTATCGGACGTTGATGGGGCATGATCACTCAGTAAATTAAATACTAAATGAGACGATGAAATAGAGAACAACTGATCAATCGCCGCCGATAAATAATGCATGGGATCCCCAAAACACATGCTCAATCCACCCGAACATACCACCACATCATAATCATCCTGAACATCAAAAAAATCAGCCTGACGCACATTAATCCCAGGGTAACGGGCATGTGCCCGCTGAACCATGTGCTTGGAAATATCGATACCTTTATAACCGCCATCCATCCCCTGATCCACTAAATAATGAAAAAAGGCCCCATCCCCACAACCCACATCCAATACAGATACCCCAGTAAAATCAACCAAGTAATTAAACACGTCAAAGCGCAATCGTTGATTAAATCTCGATGACCAGCCCATGGCCTTGGCATCATCCTTAATGCTTAACGCACAGTCATTATAATAATCAACAACGGCTGAATGGGGTACCGTTCTCACGCAATCAATGCTTCAGCAATTTGAACCGCATTTAAGGCCGCACCTTTTCTTAAATTATCACCAACACACCAAAGCTCAATGCCATTGTCAATCGAAACATCTTGACGAATTCGTCCCACCAAAACATCATCTTTACCCGCCGCATCACGTGGGGTTGGGTATTTTAATTTTTCTGGATCATCAACAACTTTTACCCCAGGGGTATTGGCCAATAATTTTCTGGCATCATCCGCTGATAAATATTGCTGAGTTTCAATATTAATGGCTTCACTATGAGACACAAAAACGGGAACACGAACCGTCGTTGCAGTTACTTTTATATCGTCACTTCCCAATATCTTCTTTGTTTCATTGATCATTTTTATTTCTTCTTTGGTGTATCCATTGTCCAAAAAAACATCAATCTGAGGAATCACATTAAAGGCAATCGGTGCGCTAAACGCTTTCGGTGCCAGTTCTTGACCGGACAAATTCGCGCGGGATTGATCTTCCAACTCTTTGATTGCCGAAGACCCTGCACCAGAAACAGATTGATAGGTGGATACCACCACACGTTTAATACCAACCGCATCTAATATGGGTTTTAATACCACCATCATTTGTGCCGTAGAACAATTGGGATTGGCAATGATATTGTTATGATTTTTTAATGCATCTTTATTTACCTCTGGAACTACCAATGGAATGCCTTCTTCCATTCGAAAATGCGACGTATTATCAATACAAACAATCCCCCTCTCAGCAGCAATTGGACAATATTCTTTCGAGATGGAAGACCCCGCTGAAAACAGTGCAAAATCCAAATCGGTCAATGTTTCCTGGCTTAACACCTCAACATCAATGCGTTGACCGTTAAATTCAACCGTTTGACCCAAGGACCGTTCAGAAGCAAAACATCGCAATAACTGAACTGGAAACTTTCTAGCTTCCAAAATTTTTATAATTTCTTGACCAACCACACCAGTTGCGCCAACCACCCCAACTCGATATTTTTTAGACATAAAAACTCCTCAGTTAATCTATGAATAAATTATCACAAACAAACACAATCGTCACCTATATTAGCGTCCGTCTAATGTTTCTTTGCAATGATAAACTCAGCAAAACCAAAGATGTCCCACATGAGCCAAGAATGAATGTTACCTTTCAATAAAAAATAAAAGATATTAAAAACAAAACCAATCGGGGATAAAAATAACCGAATTTTACTTCGCCTGGTTTTAGCAACAATAATGCGACAGCCATTGGCCATTAATTGATTGGCAATATCCATCATATGATACAAGCGCTTATGGGTATCATCATCACAAAAATGGAGGGACCCCTGTGCCGATGGCAATTGCAATGATTTCAATGACGGATACTCAATATAAATATGCCCACCTGATTTCAATTTTTTCGATAATCGCTCGACAACATCCAAGCCATTATCAATATGCTCAATGACATGAGACAAAACAATTAAATCATAAAAGTTATCGGACAGTTCATCGAGTGCACTGGTCTCTAAATCCAATTCAAAATAGGCATCCATTAATGCCATGTCTTGATCACTGTTATTGTAATTGGCTCGATCCACACCATGATAAACGCAATGGGGAAAATACTTCTTGGTCACCGTTGGGGACTGATTTCCACACCCAACATCCAAAATAGTAATGGATTGCTTTTTAAATTTTGGATAAAAATAATTAAACCGAAATGGTAGCAAATAGTTCATGATATGAATCCATCATACCCCATCAAAACACTCATCTCAATCATCATCTTGCAATTAAAAAAATATTTAAAGAATTAAATAAATTAACGTAGATTAAGATCAATTTCACATGAAAGCTATTCAAAGTAGAATCGATGATTTATACAATAAAAGCTGGGCTGGTAATCAACTTCGAAACATCCAAAAAAGCAAACATTCCGAAATCAAATGCGCTGCATTGGCTGGGATTTTCGACTCACTCATCGGTCTATGGCCACTGATTCAAAAATCCATCACTCAAGCAGGGCCCAAAGCAACCATTTCAAAGTACGGAATTGCACAGTATGGCATTGGGTTTGTTCTTTCAAATACCAGTGGTCACATTGCATCAAGTGTATCCCCACCATCCAAACCGTTAAAAATGGCCATTCCGTTCATGGCTGCAACGGGCCCCTTGATGATGGAGTATTTCACTCGGCACCACATTACAAAAAATCCAAGAACCTCGGCATTAATCATCCCATTAATATGCCGAGAAACCTGCTACTGGGCTGGGGTCAGCACGTCATATAATTCTAATCATCATTGGATGCAATCACTAGGAACACAATTTTTATTCAGCGGACTGATAGCGAATGGATTCGATACTGCGGCCGGTTTAACCAGTGCCCGTTCCTTAAAGTTAAATGACCTGTATCAGCATATAAAGAGCAATCCAAAAACATTCCAAAGCATTTATCGTAACTCCTTAAGAAACCGAATAGTGAGTGCGGTATTGGTTCCGTAGGCATGCATTCAAAGCATTAACTACAAACCCAAACAAACCGAATAAAAGAATATTTGCTTACAGTATTTTTTCTAAGCCGTAGACCAATCCCGTAACATCCACTGACTTTTTAATGGCCAAACATACCCCTGGCATAAAACTCATGCGATCCATGCTATCGTGACGAATGGTCAAGCGCTGCCCCGGAGATCCCATGAGCACTTCCTGAGATGCAATATAACTATCCAGTCGAACCGAATGAATTGGAACATTTTTGTAATACCCACCTTTTGAGCCTTCAATAAGCTCAGTTTGCTTAAAATCACCAAAATGTTCATTAACATTTGGGGATACATCATGAATCATATCCACTGTTTTGATGGCTGTCCCAGATGGGGCATCGGCTTTATACGGATGATGGTATTCAATAATTTCAACTTCATGCAAATATTTTGAGGCCTGCGCCGCAAACTGCATCATTAAAACCGCACCAATCGCAAAGTTTGGGCAAACCAACACACCTGTATTATTGGCTCTTGATAATTCATCCAACTCTTTTAACTGAACTTCTGTTAGACCGGTGGTCCCAACAACCGCCCGTTTGCCTGATTCAATAATGGTCTTAGTATTAGAGAACACAACATTTGGATGCGTAAAATCTAAAATGACATCCGGGGATTTGGATGCAATTTCATCCATTAAATTTGATCCAACATCACATTGTGAAACACACTCCAACTCGCCATCATTTTCAATGGCTTGAACCGATGCTTTCCCCATATTTCCTTTTGCACCATTTACAATTACTTTTACCTTGCTCATGCCATCTGCCTCCGCTCATTAATTTTTGTTACAATCATATCAAATATAGCATCAACGGATTGTCCATCGGAAGGAATAATGGAAAATCGATGATGATGTTTAGTTGCTGTTTTCAAATACGCTTCGCGTACCCGTTGATGAAACGATAATTGTTCATTTTCAAACCGATCCAAATCCGCACGCGCTTTCGCACGACGCAACCCCTCTTCTGGTGACATATCCAATAGAAATGTCAGATCTGGCTCAATCGCATTGGTCAGTCGAATAATATCCAAAATATCCTGTTCATTATGCTCTCGACCACCACATTGATAGGCATACGTTGAATCAACATACCGATCACAAATCACCCAATCACCACGCGCCAACGCTGGACGAATGACCTGTGCCAAATGCTCACATCGGTCAGCCGCAAACAAAAAAAGCTCGGTACGATTAGAAACAATAGACGAGGTATTGGACAATAATAAATCTCTTAGTACATGCCCCACCCCAGTTCCCCCAGGCTCTCGGGTTGAAATATACGATATGTTTTGCTGATCCAACCATTGCAATAAACGCTTTCGCTGTGTTGATTTTCCAGAACCCTCAATACCTTCAAACGTGATAAACATGATTACTTTTTATTGGGCGACAATTGAGGATACACTCGAACTCGCCGATTTGGCTCCTCACCAATACTTAATGAGCTTAAATTTCGCTCAGAAGCAATCCCATGCTGCAAACGACGTTGATATGAATTGCGCGGCGCCGCATCAAAGGCTCGTTTTTCAGCAATCACACGGTCACAAATGCTATTAATTTCATTAATAATATCATCATGAATGGCTTCATCTGATTGATCCAACTGAAAATATTCCCTTAAAAATTCCTGCAAACATTTTTGAGAATTGGACTTAATTACATGCACAGGAATGCGATGCCCTTTCAACAATTGCTTTACTTTTTGATTGGATTTCACTTGCGATTGCGTCGTAATTAATAAATCCGCTTGGGCAATCGTATGAGAAATATCAGCGGCAACATTTAAGTCGCGTATGGCCGAAAATAATTTATCACGATTAATGGCAAATGGAAAAATATTGGTTATTGTATCCGGTGAATAATGAATCCCCGCATCAAACTCATCGGACCAGTAAATATTTTCTTCTTCTTTTACAATTTCTCCCTGATCAATTTGACGTATCTCAGGCTTGTAATCTTCACCACGAAGATATAAATCTACCACCTTGGCCACATCTTTATACACCGAAACACTGTGACGATGTTTAATTTCAACAATAAAATCAAAGGTCGGATGGGCTTTTCGTTCCAACACCGTCTTTTGAGTTCCTCGCATCTTCGCCTCTTCATCCCCGAGAATAACGGACTGAATGCCACCCAATAAATCCGATAATGTTGGATTTTTTAAAACATTCACAAAATCATCGCCATGCGCCGTACCAATTAATTGAACACCACGCTCAGCAATGGTTCGCGCCGCCTTGGATTCTAACTCAGTACCAATTTCATCCACAACAATGACTTGGGGCGTATGATTTTCTACGGCTTCGATCATCACTTTATCTTGAATTTCAGGGGACAACACTTGCATCCGACGCGCATACCCAATGCCTGGATGTGGAATATCACCTTCACCACCAATCTCATTGGATGTGTCAATGACCATCACCCGACGATCAGATTCAATCGACAAATAGCGTGCAGCTTCACGCAGCTTCGTGGTTTTACCAACCCCCGGAGGCCCTAAAATCAATAAGTTTTTACCCTCTGAAATTAAATCTTCAATGAGTTGAGTTGAGCCAATCACCGCTCTTCCAACACGAATGGATAAACCTAAAATTTTGTTCTGACGATTTCGAATCGCAGAAATTCGATGCAATGTGCGCTCAATCCCCGCACGGTTATCAGAATTAAACTCACCAATTTGAGACACCACATGATCCAAATCTTCCTGAGACACATCTGAAAATGAGGTTAAACGCTCGTGCTTCCCATCAAATCGAATCGACGGAGGATGCCCTATATCCATCACAATTTCATACAATTGATTTAACTCGGCATGCGATCTTAGATACGATTGAATTTTATCTGGTAAAATGGATAGTAATCGTTGTATGTCTTCTTCAAAATGAATAATTTTTTCATCCATCATAGTTTTTGCTTCCCTTCGAATGCTCGATCAATGGTCACCTCATCCAAATAGGCCACGTCAGATCCAATCGGAATTCCTTGAGCCAATTTAAATAAATTCACCGACGTTCGAGACAACAATTCTTGCAAATACAAACTGGTCGTATCCCCTTCAACCGTGGGATTAAGTGCAAGAATAACATCCTTAATTACCCCCTTTGATAGTCGATCCTGAAGCTCTTTAAATCGCAATGCCTCAGGATACATGCCATCCAATGGCGAAATAACACCCCCCAATACATGAAATAATCCATTGTAGGATTTTGACTGATCAATACTCAACACATCTTTGGGCTCAGAGACAACACACACGGTATCTCGAGCACGCGTAGCATCCAAACAAATATGACATTGTTCTTGCAACGTTAAATAGAAACACTCGGAACAAAACTTAATATTCTTTTTTGTTTCAACCAAAGAGTTTGCAAACAATTGGACTTTTTCAGGGGACAACATAATGGTCTCCAACGCCAATCGTTGAGCTGTTTTTGCACCAATGCCTTTGTAAAAAGAAAAATGCTGAATTAAATCGTCGAGTGGAAATCGTGAATCATGCTGACCAAAGGAGTCATCATGCACCAGTGCCAAGCCCACCAGAAAACAATCCACCAGTGACCGATTGCAACTTATTGGTTGCTAAGTCTTTGGCTTGCTTAATGGCCTTTGAGAAGCCTTGCTTGATGGCAGACTCAACATTTGATTTTTGATCTTGGGTAAATAATGACGGATCCATTTCAAACTTAACCACTTGAAGTTCTCCCGTAATCTCAATCTTAATTTTCCCACCCATTTCAGTGATTGGAATCACACTTTTTTCCAATTCTTTTTGGACTTCCTCCATCATTCCCTTCATATTTTGGGCTTCCTTAAGTGCTTTTCCCATATTTTTAAATTTTTCTAACATAATTATTTGCTCCTTTTTTTATTATTTTATTACTTGGGCCTCAAACATTTCAATGATTTGATTAATTGTTTTGGATTGTATCGACGTCGATGGTGAGTTAGACACCTCAATTTCATTCACTTTCTCCGTCTGATAGATTTGATTCACATCCGAGGTTACCAACCATTTTGATACAGTTTGAGTCGATAAGTCATTGTATAATTCAAGAAAACGAACTTTAAATTTTTCCTCATTTAATTTCTTTTGAAAAAACTGATACGTCTCTTCCAAAACCAAACAAAGGGTATTGTCATTTTCAAGCAGTGTGGCCTTACTTAATACTGGCTTTAACACTTGAAACTCATTGGCAAGGGTAGCCAATACTCGTGCACATACCGCCTTAGAATCTGACGATTGCTTTGGCAATGAAACCGATGATTGTACTGGAGATTTTTCAGAATTAATTGGAGCTTCTGATTCAGATTGAGGGCTTGATTTAGACTCAGGAATGGGTTGTGGGGGGGGCTCTTTTTGCACCACCGTCCTTTCCGGCCGCGGATTAGACACGGGGGAAATAATCACAGGTTCCTGAATAACGGCTTTCGCATGAATCTTTGAATATAGTGCCACTTGGGCAGCAATCCCGGGCGTTGGGGTATTTTTTAAATACGTGATTTGATCACAAAACCAATGCAGCCATATCGATAGTTGTGCATTTGAAATTGAAAAAGAATGAGAGTCATTCACCAGCAACTCACGATGCAGGTAACTAACAAGATCATCATACAACTGAAATACATCCATGCCCTGGTCCATATAATCTTTCAGCAAATGGTATGCCTGAGGTTGAAAATCAAAACATTGTGATAAAAAATTCAACATCTCAGATTCATCCAAAGACCCCAATAATTCGGTAATATCGGATAAGGAAATATGCGTTGATGAGCTAATGCTCATGAGCTGGTCCAACAATGATAATGCATCCCGCATGCCGCCATTGGCCACCTGAACCAATCGGTTTAATGCCGCCGGTTCAATTGAAAACGATTCTTTCTCACAGACCGTTGATACATGGGACTTGATTTGATCGGCATCCAACAAGCGAAAATGCAATGTCTGAGACCTCGATTGAATCGTCGCTGGAATTTTATTTAATTCAGTTGTTGCTAAAATAAACAATACATTTTTAGGCGGCTCTTCCAATGTCTTTAATAGCGCATTAAAAGCACCCGTTGACAACATATGAACCTCATCAATGATAAAGACCTTGTATTTAGCCTCAACTGGAAGAAATTGAACTTGCTCGGTTAACTGTCTCATGTGATCCACGCCCGTATGCGACGCTGCATCAATCTCGATCACATCCACACACAACCCTTTGGCAATTTTTTGACAAATTTGACAATCATTAACATTATCCGTAGTTTTATTGACCATTTTCGCGAGGATACGAGCCGTTGATGTTTTTCCAGTGCCACGTGGCCCGGAAAAAATATAAGCATGACACAATCGATCATGAGCCAGTGCATTATTTAACGTTTGAATAATGTGCGATTGCCCAACCAATTCGGACAAATCATTGGAGCGATACTTTCGATACAAGGTTTGATACGTCATGTGTTCATCAACTCCCCATCTTTCATAATCACTTGAACGCCCCCCTGCAATTCAAACTCAATATCACCAAACAACACATGAGATTGCAATGACTCAGCCACAGCTTTTAAAACAATAAACGACGCGTTTGAATTGAGCCCCAACACCAATGGCTGAACCAAGGATAATGATTGGGGACATGATAAAAGAGAGTGATAATAATCCAATGATAATTGACTTTCCACCAAACAATGTGACACCACCTGAAAAAAAGAATCAATGGTTTCAGAGCCAAATGAATGATCAAAAAAAGACTTTTCTTGCGAATCCCCAAGCGTTGGATGATGAAGCGAGGTTAAATGGTCCACCATACCATTCGTTAAAGATTCTCTTAGTAACCGCATGGTTTCAGATGACCTGAGCGGGGGGTTAAATTTCAATCTTTGATTATAGTGACTCAAATACTCATCGGAAAACACCAGATGAAATGGAGACACACCAACACTTAGATTTGATCGATGTTGTTTCATTGAATGAATCAATTGAAGCGCCGCAATGGATGAAATACTTTGAAAATGAATGGGAATATTTGGGTGGGATTGCAACATCGATAAAACATATTGGACAGAGCTTAGCTCATCATCTTCAGATTCCCCTCGAATACCTATTTCAAACGATGTCGCCCCGGCATTTAAATGGGCCCCATTTTTCTCCATTTTTGTCATGGGACCAAAAACAATGGGAACACCAATCATATCAACATAAGTTAAGGCTTGTTTAAACAACGTTTCATTTTCAATAATTCGGCCAAAATAAATGGCTTTCGCTCCCGCAGAAATCAACATGGATAATTCAGAAAGTTCATTGGGACCATTCGCCTTCGACGCGCAAGCAACAAAAGACACACGCTCGGCATTTTCACCAAGCTGATCAATCATCCGAGCAATGTCCTCCGGACGATCCAATGCACACGAAGCATCATTGGGGAGATAGGCCAAATGCAGCATCCCTTTGGACTGAATACGATGGGTATATTTAACAATATCCCCAACCTCAGGCATTGAAAAAAAGTCAAACGTACTGGGCAAAATCATGGATTGGGACACATCAAACACATCCAATGCCCCCTCATCCTCATCAGGAATGTACCCAACACCCGTAATCTTTTTTCCTTGAATTAATAAGTTGCGGACATTAATTTTATTTTGCTCATCCAATAACTTGCCATTAACAATTGCAATACTCATGACGCACCATCCATTAACAAAGATAATATCGCCATTCGAACAAAAACACCATTCGATACTTGATCCAAAATCACATTCTTTTTACCATCAGCCACATCAGAATCCAGCTCAACGCCTCGATTAATTGGGCCTGGGTGCAACACAATGGCATGATCACTTAATAATTCCTGTCGCTGTTGAGTTAAACCAAACTGCTCACGATATTCCCGGATTGAAGGCAACGCAATGCCATGCTGTCGTTCAAACTGAATCCGAAGAACATTGACAGCGTCAACGTTGGGCAAGCAATCATCGAGATTAAAACAAACGTCAACCCCCCACTTTTTCACACAGTCAGGCACTAAATTTGGAGGACCCGCAACACTCACTTTTGCCCCCATGGATAACAACCCCCAGATATTGGATTTAGCCACCCGAGAATGCATAATATCCCCCAAAATTAAAATGTGTTTGCCAGACAAATCCCCCAAACGCTCCTGCAACGTAAAAAGATCCAATAATCCTTGAGATGGATGCTCATGATAGCCATCGCCCGCGTTAATAACAGGAATGGCTAATTGTTGACTAATAAAATATGGGATCCCCCCATTTGAATGCCTCACAACCACCGCACGAGCCCCAAGAGATTCAATGTTTCGCATCATATCCACCAACGATTCCCCTTTGGTTAATGAGCTGGTCTCAACATCCAACATCATGGGAAACGCATGACAACGTTGGGTCGCCATTTCAAATGATAACCGAGTTCGAGTAGATGGCTCAAAAAATACATGAACAACCGATTGATTCTTCAAATCAACAATGACATCGCCAGATTTGATTTTTTTTGCTTCATCTAAAATGGAAACGACTGATTCTTTTGTTAAAAAACGCAATCCAATGCAGTGGTTAAAAAGTTTGCTCATTAAAGTTTCATGTTAGTGTAATCAACTCAAATAAACAAGTTTTTAGGTGCAAAAAATTGACCCACTAGCGCCCTTTCAATCCATCATTTAAACTAAACATCATGCAACTATTTTCAGCATTTGATATTCCTCAACAACACATAATACATAACCCAACAATCTCCCAAGACACAGAATCTATTGATTTGAGTGACCCAGATGAAATGTATGCCCGGTGGATTGCCCCATCCATGGATATTTTTGATGACATATCCCAAGACGAATGGCGAAAAGAAATCAACGATGTCCATGAGATTTTTCTGGAATTAAAAAAAACCCCACGAAAAATACTGTCCCATTCACTCCTCAAAGAAGTAAGCATTCAAGTAAGTATTTATGAAGCGCTTATTTTTCGAGAAATGTTGTTAAACTCACCCAATGATCATTGGTCATTGTCAAAAACAACGGCCAATACTCCCGATAAAAGGTTTAAATTCAGCTCAAAAAAAACAACCATAATCGCATCCATTGAAGGCAACGCAGTGTTATTCACAGAAAATGGCCACCCCATTGGAACATTAACCATTGACATGGAACATGTCATTTTAGAAAAACTTCATGGGCAATTATTTGGAAAACCATTTGTATTGGACCCCATTTGGCTGAAAAAACAAAAAAAAGTCGATGCCGTCAAACTTCAAATCGAACAATTCCGTACTGAAATCGTTCATAAGAAAAATCATAAAGACACTTTATGGACGGGGGGATCACAACCATCACGAATGACCATTTCAACCAATGAATCCTTAAGCATTAACAAACAACTCATTCTTAATATCAAAAAAATTCATTGGAAGAAACAAACACTCACCACCCTGCAATGGGTAACGCCATGGGTGAGACTTCCCATCCATGGCCTGTACAAATTAATCCCAAACTAACCGATCATCAACGCCAAATCACTAAACATCCCATTAAAACGTGATAAAAACAGTAATTTCTGATAATTTCTTAAATATGAATCACTTACAATTCACCGTTTCTGAATTCAACCAAGTGTTTGCAGATATTGTGCATCATCAATTGCAATTAAATAAACTATGCATTTCCGGAGAAATTACTCAATTTAACTACTACAACAACAAAGACCATCTTTATTTAACACTTAGCCATGAAGGCGCGCATCTGCAATGTGTAATTTATAATCAACATTTAAAAAAAATTCCCGTAATACAAAAAGGGGATAAATGCGAAATAATTGGGCAGTGCAAATTTTTAAAAAATAAAGGCCAACTGATTTTTTCAGGCGTGCGGATTCAGTTGGGTGGAATGGGGCAAAAAAAATCAATCCTCGACAACCGATTGGCTCAATTTAAAAAAGATGGCAAATTAACGACAAAAACAATCGAACATATCCCAAGAATTATTGAAAAAGTTTGCATCATTACAGCCAATCAATCCGCAGCACACCATGATATTATGAGTATTTTATCTAAAACGCCCCATACATTTGAATCTATTTTAATCCCTTCATCTGTGCAAGGATTACTTGCTCCTGAGGAGTTACGGCAAGCGCTAACCATTGCGGAATCGCTATCCCCAGATGTCATTTGCATTTCACGAGGTGGCGGAGCAGAACATGATTTTGACTGCTTTAATGACGACCATTTCGCCAACCAAATTGTTCAATCAAGTGCCGCCATTATTGCAGGCATTGGGCATGACATAAACACCACACTCACCTGTTTATGTGCCAACACACATTTTGAAACACCCACAGCCATGATTCAGTGGTTGGCGCAGTATTCAACGGAACCAATTCATGTCATAAATAATGAATTAACCAACATTCAACATCAGTTAATGGATCAAGCCAATGCTTTGCAATCAAAAATAACAGACGTTTCAGAGTTGGCCAAAATCACATTGAATGCCAATTTTGATGCATTATTAACCAAGATTCACCATCTTCATGAAAAAATCATGGCATTAAACCCAATTTCAAAATTAAGCAATGGGTTTATTTATTGCGAAAACAACCAAAAATCTCCCATTAGAACTATTCAGCAAATAGCAAAAAATGATACTATATTTATGAGACTTGCCAACGGAAAGGCCAAAGCAACCATTAACCATGTCAGTAAAACAACAAATTGAAGAATTAGAACATGCCATAAACAGCCTAAAATCAAACGATCTAGACTTTGAATGTCAAATAGAGATTTATCAAGACACCTTAAAAAAAGTCACTGAATTAAACACCATTATGAAAGAGTTAACACAAAAAATTAAACATGCAGAAAAATCAACCAATGAATCTTGAGTCGCTTCAAAACAGTTACCTCCCGACATTTGAAATTGCACTAAAAAAAGCCATTGAATTTAATTTATCGGATGAACGAAACATCTTAGAAAAAGCCATCAATTACTCCGTTACAGCCCCAGGGAAACGAATTCGACCACTCATTTGCTTAGCTACAGAAAAAAGTTTAACTGGCTCAATTAGCGTCGGGATACCCATTGGAATTGCCATCGAGCTCATTCATTGTTACTCATTGATACACGATGATCTCCCCGCCATGGATAATGACGACTTTCGACGGGGAAAACCAACCTGCCACAAAGCATTTGGTGAAGATATCGCCATTCTTGCCGGCGACGTTTTAAATACTTATGTATTTGAATATCTTGCATCGGAACTCCCAAAATACACATCAGAGAAAAAAACCATTGATGGAATCAAAACATTTTCATCAAATTGTGGGATTCATGGGATGGCCGGTGGCCAAGTGCTTGATTTAAAATCCAACCATTCAACCCAAGCATCACTCAACCAACTGCAACAAATCCACAATTTAAAAACTGGCGCATTATTAAAAGCCTGCTTCACCTTGGTATCCACCATCGCTTCTGAAGATAAAGCCATCCATTCAACCATGGAAAAGATTGGGCACCATTTTGGATTGTTATTTCAAATCATCGATGACATTTTAGATGAAACCTCCAGCTTAGAAGCCCTTGGAAAAAGCCCTGGAAAAGACGCCATGCAAAATAAATTAACATATGTATCACTCTTGGGCCTTGACGGTGCAAAAAAAGAAGCCCTAGTCCATAAAAATAAAGGCCTTGAACTGATTCAGACACTGCCTTATTCGGCATCCGAATTAAGCACCATCTTTAATTACATTTTTGATATAGGAGTTCCAAATGTTCATTAATATTTTAGATAATTTTTTCCCATTAATCGCATCCATTGCGGCCATGATTATTTCACAAGCCATTAAATTAATCATCATGCTTCTTACAGGAAATAAAGTAAATTTCGTATCATTAACTCGATCCGGTGGCATGCCGTCCTCTCATTCGGCATTAATTACAGCCATCACCTTGTCGATTGGATTAAAAAACGGCGTTAACTCTTCACACTTTTTTTTGGCTGTCGTATTATCATTGGTCGTGATTTATGATGCCAGAGGTATTCGTCATACGGTTGGAAAACATGCAAAAATATTGAACCAAAACGTATTGCGTCACGGTGAACCCACACTCAACGAGCACACAGGTCATACATTTCCAGAAATAATTGCTGGCATTTGCATTGGCATTATTATTTCCTTAGCTATGTATAATATGATTAGTTTTTAGTATAATCCTCACATGGCTCATATATTATTAGATTCTCTAAACTTACCAAATGATCTAAAAAATTTAAGTTATGATGAATTGCATCAATTAACAAAAGAAATTAGAGAACGATTGATTGACATCACCAATACCGTGGGCGGGCACTTGGCATCCAACTTGGGAGTGGTTGAAATAACATTGGCATTGCACACCATTTTTAATAGCCCAACGGACAAATTTTTATGGGACACCTCCCATCAAACCTATGTGCATAAAATGCTCACGGGACGATTGAATCAAATGTACACCATCAAACAATATAAAGGATTATCTGGCTTTGCTAAAATTTCTGAAAGCGATCATGACACCTTTGGTGCCGGACATGCCTCGACATCTTTAAGTGCCGCCATTGGCCTTGCGCAAGCCAGAAATGCAAGACAGGAAAACCACTCCGTTGTTTGCGTTCTTGGAGATGGAGGGCTATCTGGAGGCATGGCATACGAAGCATTGAATAATATCAAAGAATTAAAAGGGAATTTCATTTGCATTTTAAATGATAATGACATGTCCATCTCTCCACCAGTTGGCGCAATGGCCAATTATATCACCAACATTCGAACCACCAAAGTCTACGACGAAATGAAAGACAAATTTCAACGCATATTTGATCGAATACCTAAAATTGGCACCCCAATGAAACGACGCATTGAAAAAACAGTCAAACGATTTCGTAGCAGCTTACTCGATATTCCATCCGGGGTATTATTTGAAGAATTTGGTTTCAAATATTTGGGGCCCATTGATGGCCACAATTTAACCGCCGTCATGGCATCATTAAAATATGCCAAAGATTATAATGGGCCCGTTATGCTTCATATCATGACCACCAAAGGAAAAGGAATGGATGTGGCAGAAAAAAATCCCGTAAAATATCATGGCGTATCGGCACAAAAGTCAGCCACTGACAAAACAACCGTAAAACGCCCAACCTATACCGAATGTTTTGGAAATGAAATCATTCAAATTGCTGAGAAAAATCCCAATATCCATGTCATAACTCCGGCCATGAGAGAAGGCAGTGGATTGGTTAAATATGAACAACAATTTCCAGATCGATATTATGACGTTGGCATTGCAGAAGAGCATGCGGTTACATTTGCCGCTGGGTTGGCCAAAGGTGGGATAAAACCCGTATTGGCAATATACTCCACATTTTTACAACGAGGATTTGACCAAGTCATTCACGACGTCTGCCTCCAAAAACTTCCCATGATCTTCGCAATCGATCGCGCCGGATTGGTTGGTGCTGATGGCCCCACCCATCATGGCGTATTTGACTACAGCTACTTACTATTGATCCCAAACATGGTGATTTGTGCGCCAAAAGACGGCACTGAATTAAAACAAATGCTCAAATGGGCATCAACAGAAGACAAAATTGTAAGCATTCGATACCCAAGAGGCGAAGTTCCAATTGAAGATGGGCAGCAACTATCTGACATACACTATGGAAAATGCCAAGTAATTGTGCCACCTAAACGCGAAGAGATCGATATCCTGATTATTGCAACGGGCAATTTTGTATGGCCATCAGTGACCATCGCCAATGAAATATCAAGCGAATGCAACGCATCAATTTCAGTGGTTAATTTACGCTTCATTAAACCATTAGACAAAAATACGTTAACACCATTAATTCAATCCGCGAAAACAATTGCCGTAATTGAAGATGGCTCAAAAATTGGTGGCGTATACAATTACATGCTCAATGAATTTAGTGATTTAAATAAACCACTGTCAGATTGGATATCTTTTTCAATACCTGATCGATTCATTGACCATGGCCCAGTAAATGACTTGTACAAAGAAATTAATCTGCACCCGGATCAAATCAAAACAACATTAAAAGAAACGTTAAAAAACCGATCACTTTCCTCGTTATAAAATCCATCCCCCCCTTAAAAATTAAAGGTTAATCATGACCCACTTATTTGATAAAATAAGGCTATGGTTTTCTTAGAACTCGTCCCAACAGAGATAAACAAACTAATAAATGAAAGCCATTGGGCAATGAATACCTTCCCTCAAATCAATGGGATTAATGTTCCTGACATATTGCGAATCAATAACCGCAGTTATACCGCTTGTGAATATTTGGCAAAAGAAAATATCAACTGCATCCCACATATTCGCATCTGTGATTTTTCTACGGAGGAACTTCATCAACTGTGTCAAAACCTTCTTATGGCCAACATTCAAAACATATTGATCATTTCTGGGGACCCCCCACCCAACCCATTGCAACCCGTATATAAACATAACATCATATCGGTCATCAAAGAATTAAGTACCGCCTACACCAACCTATCCATTTACGCCGGTCATGACCCCTATCGTCAGAGTTTTAAAGAAGAATTTAGCTATTCACAAAAAAAACTAGCTGCCGGTGCAAAAGGACTGTTTACTCAACCTTTGTTTGATGTGAACTTAGTGAATATATTATTAGATCAGTGCAATCCATGCGAATGGTTCATCGGAATTTCACCGGTGTTGACTGAAAAATCATACAATTACTGGACATCTAGAAATAATGTTGTATTTCCCCCACAGTTCAATCTATCATTGGATTATAATATCAAAATCGCAAAAGATATCATTCAACAATGCAAAGAAAAAAATCAACACAATTATATTATGCCAATCACCTGCAAATTGTCACCATACTTAGATTTAATCTTAAATGAAAAAAATAGTTAAAACTTTCCAAATATTTTGGCCAGCCTTTATACCAATACTGATATTAAATATGGTCGCACTTCGTCAAATATACCTTGCCAGTGTCGATCACTTGGATCATTGGAAAGGCGGCGGATTTGGGATGTTTTCTAGAATTAATACCCGATTCTTTCACATACACTTATTAAATCGAGGGGCATTTGAATGCGCGATGCCAAGCCCAGATCAAATGGTTGAGTTTCAAAAAATTAAATACTATCCCAAATATTTATCACTCGAAAGCTTAACAAAAACACTAACGAAAAAAATTTGGATCTATCAAAATATCAATACCCCAAAAAAAAGTGTTACGATGATTGGAAAAAATAACAAACTAAGGGCACAGGATACCATCGCCAAATTTGATTCTGTCGAAATTCAGGTATTTGACTTATCTTTTAATAAACGATCCTTTACATTAGAACCCAAATTAATTCGAAAAATAAATTATTTAAAATGATACAAAAAATTACCCAACAATTGCGAGTCATTCATCCACAAAAATTCTCAATTTTACTCTCCATATTTTTTATCGTGCTTCATTTTGAATCGATTATTGAAAGCAACCCCATAATATATCTCCCAATACTTACATTGGGAAGCATTGGGATATTGTTTGAACGAAGTCGACATTCAAAATATTACTGGATCTCGATCACCACTTTTTATTTTCTATTTGTCATACAAAATTGGCAAATCATCGATAATCACATTTACCTTTGGGGGTATTGGCTATTGGCCATTTGCACAAGCTTTTTCACAACCAATCAACATGAATCATTAAAATTATCCGCAAAATACCTCATCGCTTTTTGCATGGCATACGCATTCGTTCAGAAATTAAACCCCAACTTTTTAAGCGGAGATTTCTTTTATTACAAATTAATTACTGATCAACGGTTTAATTTTATTGGGCCACTCATTCAATACAACCTTTCAGAAGTGATATCAGAAAATATATACCTGATAAATAAAGTCACCTATGAAACCAAAACAGTCATACTAAATGCCGGCCCCTATATTTTACATCCCATCAGCAAGTTCCTCACCTGGTACACACTCATTATTGAAGGAATACTGGCATTGTTATTCTTTTTAAAAAGAAAAAAAGTATACATTTGGCAACATTCATTTTTATTAATCTTTGGCAGCCTTTACTTTGTTCTACCCATTCGAGGATTTGCTTACGCATTATTAACCATGGGATTTGTATTGATAAAAAAAGAGGACATTAAATTAAAATTTATCTACATTCTCTACTTATTTTATATTTTTCTTTTATCCTCCAGTATTCTAAATACATTTTTAAAGAGCATCTATTTAAACTAAAAAATGAGATCACTTAACTTTTTTTTAACAATATAAGAATGTAAAAATTGACATGCGAAAAATAATTCTCACAATTTTCATACTCGGTGCAACAACACTCATTGGATATAAAACACTGTTAACACCTCACTTAATATTAACAGCAAAAACATTAAACTCAATGATCCATAAACAAGAAATAGAAAAAGACTGCACCTGTTGGTCAACCGTTCGAATGATGGAATTTCACCAAGCACGCCTTCCATTAACATACTTTGCCATGACCCTAAAAATTGAAGCAATGAAAACATTGCTATGGAATATTTGGCAATCTGCATCCAGCAATGATGCATCATTTTCAGAAAATCTATTGCATATCATTGGTCAAGAAAATGCCCATTGGCTAAACCCAATCACAAACCAAACAGACTCCATGACACTGATTGAAAATCAGCAATATCATTATCACCGTTTAACTTAACATTTCCGATATTTATTGTCCATCCTATTTGACTTGGGAAATGAAAACATTGATACAACAATTTTAATGGAATTATCTGTCTCAAACATTCACCAATTAGTCTCAATTTCAACGCATTTAAATACAAAGTTATTGCACTTTGCAAAGGAATCAGCCATTCGCAATCATCATCCCAAAATTACCAAAGAAGATATCCAATTTGCCTACAAAGAAATCAGACGTGAATTGAACTTAAAACCAATAAATACACCCAATAAAAAAACATCATTTTTATACCTGTTTTGGCTAAAAAAAATATCAAATAATATCACAAAAAATAAAATCAACGCACTGATGAAATACAACGATACCGTTTGGCAACAACCCTTAACATCCGAATATCAAGCAAAATTACTCTCCAAAATATTTAAACTACCCGTCAATCAAAAAGAAATTGATTTACTAAAACAACACTTCATTAAAAACTTAAATTTTTTACTATTCCCGATTGATTCATTGCGAATAGATACGAATCAATTCTCAGAAATAAACAAAGAAGACATCAATAAAACAGATTTTGCCTACCAAATTGTAACCTTTGAAGATGAATTTAATCATTTGCTCAAAACATTACCATTCAAGTTGCTCAACAATGGCGATTTGGAAGTGGCCATGCAATTAAAACAACCAAAGGACGATCTAAAATTAATAACCATACGACACTACACATTGGATAGCATTCGAGATACCATCATGCACTGGGATACCATTAAAGAAATTCAAACCAATTACAGAACCGCCATTATGGACCCTTTTGCATTGGAATTATTGGCTGAACGGATCTCTGAATTTTATGCTGTTTACTTTACATTAGCAAAAGAGATGTCCATATCAATCTTTGATCTTTTAACAAAATATGAGAGTTATGGAAAAAAGTTTCATCAAATCAATGATATTGAATTTAACTGGACCATCAAAAATAATATTCAACCGAAACCATATTTTAAAACTAATCACATCATTGAAACTCCGATTAATAAAAAAATAAAAAGCAATAAAGGGTACTTTAGTGACCTAAGCAGTGTCGATATAAATAACGATGGACGAGTCGATCTGATTATCCCTCAAGACAACCAGCTCACCATACACATCAATACTCCCGACGGATTTTCAGCCCCAGTATTTACTTACCCATCAGACAAACGGCTATCCGCAGTATACGCGATTGATTTTAATCAAGATTATCGTCTCGATTTAATTGCCCTATCCTCAAAAAAATCACGTTTATTGAACAAATATCACCACTCAATTTTGAAAAAAAACAACACATCCCTTTAACAAACGCATTTACAATGTGTACCAATGATATTGATAATGATGGCGATTTGGACATTTATGTTACACAAATAATGAAGGACCAACCATCCATAAATGGTAGAAACGCCGCACCGAACAAACTTATTATCAATGACAACAACACTTTTAAAATGATTTCAATACCAACCATTGAATCAACCGGTGTTGGACTGGCTTGTTCCATCATTGACATTAATCATGATGGGCTTAAAGACATTATTGTTATCAATGATTTTGGAAAAGATGAGCTCTTCATCCAAAAAAACCATTTGGTATTTATTGATAAGGCCAGACACTATAAATTTGATGATGCTGGCAGCGGCATGAACCTTAGCATTATTGATTTCAATGGCGATGAGTTTTGGGATATTTACATCACCATGATTGATCTGAGTGATGTTTGTAGCCTCAAGGGTGAAGATTTAACCGATTACTTTTTAAAGTATAAAGGTGACGTAAAAACGCTTGTCCAAAGAGCAATGGGGGCGAAGGTATGAAGAACGTAATCAACGCCGAAGAAACAGAAATACAGGTGATGGAAGAAAAAAAGAAGTTTAAACTCCATACCAAATCAACAGACAAGGAAATAACCGAAGCATTAAAAGAAAAGCTAGGCAATGTTCTTTATGTTCCAACATCCGATGATTTTTATGTGTATGATGGCAAAATATGGAAGAAGCTAGACAGTAAGGCTCGTATCAAAAGTGAAGCCCTAAAGATTTTAGAGACTATCGACAATGGACAAAAGGCAACACAAAGTAAGGCATCACAAATTTCAGCACACCTTGAATTAATCTCACTAATTGAAATGGAACGTGAAATAAACGATAAAAGGGATTATTTAATACTGGACAACTGTATTCTAGATATTGGCTCAAAAACATTCAATCTAATTCCCCATAACCCAAAAATATATAATACGAATATGTTTAAAATATCGCTTTCTGGCGATGATTTAGACAAGGTGAATGACGTTCATTTTAATCCACTTGATAATGCACCCATCCTCAAAAAATACTTTGAAGATACCTTTTTTAATGCCTACTACGAGGAACCCCAAGAGACCTTGGACTTGATTCAAGAAATGATGGGATACTGTCTAACAAGCCACACAAAGGCACAAAAAGCCTTTTTTCTTTGGGGAAGTGGTCAGGATGGTAAGTCCGTTATATGCGATGTTTTAACTGGCTTGTTGGGCAAAGAAAACACATCGTCACTAACTTTTGAATCATTCAATAAGGAATTTTATAATTCTGATTTGATCGGTAAAACAGCCTCAATCAGTGCGGAAAGCAAACGCATGAGATTCAAAGAAGATGCCAATACTGGAGTATTTAAGGCCATTGTTGCTGGTGATCGAATCACGATAAATATTAAGGGGAAACCCTTGGTGTCATATAAACCATTCGCAAAACTTATATTTGCAGTCAACCATTGCCCAGAAGTGCCAGATAACTCACATGGTTTCGCCAGACGTGTTCTGAATATCCCTTTCACGAGGCAAGTTCCTAATGATGAGGTAAATGTTAATCTAGCTAACGATATTCTCGAAAAAGAGTTTAAGCAAGTTTTTCTTTTTGCCCTACAAGGCCTAAAAAGGCTCCAGGACAGGAATTACAGGTTTAGACCAAGCAAAGACATTGAAAAGGCAACAAATGCCTATTTAAAGGTGATTGACCCGATTCAAGACTTTATCAAAAACAATTTAATCGTGAATGAAAACGCGAAGATTCGATCGGACAGGTTACAGGACTTGTATTCCGAATATATGGAGTTAAATAACCTTTCTGGTGAGTTAAACATAAACGCCATCGGAAAAGAAATTGTGAGTAAGCTCAGAAAAGAAAAGGTAAGGAAAGAAAGATTAATGATAAACGGGGAACGCCATTTCTACTATTTGGGCATCGGGGAAAAATCCTCATAAAACTTAATTGCCACTAAAATTGCCACAAAATTGACACAGTGGTTTGAGGCTAATTGCCACGAATTGCCACCCTTAAAAAATCGTAATTTTGAGGCTAAAAGTGGCAAAGTTGCCACCCTTTTGGATTTTTTGCCAGTTTCGTTTGGGTTTTTGTGATTATTCCAGTAACTTGCTATTATTTGTGGCAATTATTGGGAAATATGTATATATTTGAGTGCAATTCTATATAAATATAGGGGTGGCAAAAGGGTGGTAATAGTGTGGCAAAGGGGTGGCAAGATGTTGGCAATAGGGTGGCAATTAATTGATTGTGTCAAAATAAAAATGGTGGAAGAAAAAAGGAAGTTTCCAGCAATGTCCGAAAATGCGAAAGGACTTTGGCACACTGTGCCATTTATTGTTTTATTGCACACTGTGCCATTATCCCTAATTTAGCCTCAAATCGTTGCGATTCGATATGATGGGGTCACATGCTAAGCCTTTGACCCCTCCCTATCTCCGAATGATATTTTGATCAATTCCATTCCATCGGTTGAGGCATTTCAAATCTTTTTTCTTTCCACTATTTGAGGGGTTGTTAATTGGACGTTGAATTTTCTCATGATTTTTAGTAAAGTAAAATAAAAATAAATAGAGGTTAAGAATTATGATTGGAATAAGAAATATTTGTCGAGTTGTCGCATTAGGGTTGGGTGCTTCCTCTTCAGCTCAATCACAAACACCGGTAAATCAAACAGGCTTAATTATCAGTATACAAAGCGAAAGAATAAGAGGACTTAGAGAAGGCATTGAAGATATATGCAAATATGGTGATGAAAACTCAGAACTTGTAATTAAAGCCCGTCAAATTTACGATAAGGCTGAGTGTGTTGATGAAGGAAATAAGGGTAAATTTACTAGGTCTACAGGATCCCCAGATTACAACCCCTATTATTCTAAAATTGTAGAGGAGCCCACCATACCTCCTAAGGATAAACAAAGTGTTACAGGTTTGAACTGTAGCACATATTTGGCTGTAGGTAAGGCGCTTTTTAGACCATGGCAAAATTGTACAGATAAAGTTGAAAGCGGGGGGAAATATGAACCACCCCTAAGCTTAGATATTTATAATTGTGAATGTCCCACAGATGTAAATGGAGAACAATCTTCTGTAGATGAAGCACAATCTTCGGGATTAACTAATATCGTTGGCTTAGCTGCCCTCAGTTCAATGTTTGGGGTCGACTGACTTTCCACCATTTGAGGGTTTGTAACGAATACAGAAAAGACACCCCCTGGTTCGTAATATAAAGTAATCCCCAAAAAAAAGAGGGGCGGGGATACTCCCCCCCTGGTTTCTTTTATTGCCGATATTGGAGGGCTTTAATGGTGGACTAAATAACCCCATTTTATCCCCCCTTATTAATATTTATTTATAGGCTCAAATTTTTAAAGTCAAACTATTTTAAGGATTGAATTTTCTTTATCACGAACCGTATTTAAGGCCTCATTCTTACTATCAATTAGGTTTAATGTTATTTCATGTTTAGGGGGATCAATTCTTTTTTTAATCTGAGTATCATAAAGTATTTCTTTTTCTTCTTGATTCATGCATAGCTTGTAAAAAAAGACTCGCTCTGCTGGTGATGACTTTTCTGGATCAAGCCATATATTAACCAATTTCTCTTTCATGAACACCTTGTTTTTCTCTATCTCTTTTTTTAAGGTGTCCGATTTGTCCGATTTATTAGGGAAATGTTCATAGAAAGTACTTCTTTGACATGGCATATAAGAGATTAAGCTCACAATGCTTGTGATGTTATGCTTTTTAATAATATCTATTGCTTGATTAAATAGAACTTCTTTTTTGTAGCTCATTTCATTAACATACAGTATGTATTTTATTAAATACAGAATTAATTATCTTTATACTTGTGTAAATCTTTATTTGTTACTCAGTGACATTAGGGTGTACCCCGTGAGATCCCGAAGGGAGTGAAAATCCAAGAAGACATTGAACAAAAAAGGCATGACAATTAGCAGCGCCTAAGCTACGTATCCGATACTTTAATAATAAATGCCAAAATATAATAGGCCGGTTGATTATCCCAAGTGTGCGTATGCCCACCACCAGCATGAGTGTGCGTTCCTGGAGTATCCGCATGTTGCTCATGATGCTCCCCACCATCGCCTTGCCCAGATAAATCATGAGTGTGAGATGTTGGATTATTGTGACCATGGGAGCGAGTATGACTTGGGTTATCACCCGACCCTCCATTAGAACGATAATCGGATCGATTTAATGAAACCGTAACAGCCCCAACACTATTAAATGACGACGGACTTACTGTTGTTTCATGCGCATGGGTCCCCCCAGAAATTGAATGATCATGAGCACCACCAATATGATTATGAGCACCCCCCGTAATTGACATAGAATTTTGCCCCCCCGTGATATTCATGCCATCAAAATTTGATCCTTTAATGAATTTATTTCTTAGATCAGGCGTATTGTTTGAGCCATCACACAACTGCCACCCCGCCGGAGGGGTTGTTCCTGACCACATGACGATGGCACCAGGCGGCACCGGGTACATGCGATCATCATTCAAATAAATCGTCTCTGATTTCAATGTCCCACTCACATCCAATGCATGATCGGGGGTTTTTGATATACCGACCTTCCCTGGCGTAACAATCATATTTGTTTCAGAAGACGGGTTTTGGGAATTTGCATTGATTAATACTTTGGTTATTGAAGCATGTGCATCAATGCCAATGCTCGCATGACGGCTTCCATTATTTAATTGAAAATGAATCTTCGGAAACCCCGCTTGATCGTCCAAAAATAATTTGGCACCATTGGCGGACACATTATCAACCAAAAAGAAATTACTATCGTCTTTTTCGGCATCTGAGCCAATGGTTACTGAATTTTGAAAAATCGTCATCGCACGCTGTTGATCAATTGAAAAAAACAATTCTTTCGATACTTGAAAATCCAAACTTCGATTGGTAGGAATCACATCAAATGCCGTTGGCGTAATTTTAAATAACGGCGTTGAACGATCACTATGCATCAATAATTCATTCTTTAATTTCAAGCCCCCTTTGACAGATATTCCTTCACTTGGTTGTGACAATCCAACACCCAAATGCCTCTGAACAATCACCCCTTTAAAATTAGTCGGCTTTGCCACCGTATCCCCAACCATCAATGCATCTTTGGCATAAAAGGTGGCTCCAGGCTCCACGGCATTTTCATGACCAACAAATAACTTTTCTTGAATGGTTAACCCCTGATCAGAGTTAACCACAACCCCAGCAAAATCAGTACCAACGGTAACGGTATTATCGGCATAAAATTCATTTTGATCAACCGCTTTATTAATGGATACAGAATGATCCGTTACATACACGGATGGGGCCCCATTGGTATGCAAGGTGATATTCCCACTGGAAATAAGCACCGATTCATTGGGGCCACCCCCAGAAGGATTGTCGTCCCGACTGTTATTAATTTGAAACACGCCACCTTTTCCAGAAGAAGATGCCATGAATGAAATGCCAGATTTTCCAGACGGCTCACTTTCAAACAACACCTTGGCGGGTGTCCCCGTCCGCTTTAAATGAAGATCCACTTCAGGCAATTCATTAAAAACCCCAATCTGTTGATTGTTGCCTTGGGCCTTCAATGTTAACAACGGACCATTGGCTGAGTTAAAGATCATCTGATCATTGGACTCCGTATTGTCCGCATCCACACTATATGTAATGTTCTGATTGACTGTTGTCGCTGTAGAATCATCAAACACGATCTGTTGCGCAATTAATTGATCAGATACAGTAAGTTCATCCGTATGCATCAGATCATTAACCTCCAAAACATAATTCGGAGATGATGTATTAATCCCAACATTACCTGAAGAATACGTCAAATCATTGATGCGTTTAATCCATCGAAATGGAATATTAGACACTCGACTACCATTGGCGTTCACCCCTCGAAGCTCCAACCGCCCATTTAATGTCACATCACCATTGATGATACCACCATCAATCAACGGATTATACAACTCAATAGCATCCCCAACACCATCACTATTTGTATCCAACATATTAATAGAAACACCGCCATTCGGGTACACCTCTTTCAACTCAAGAATATCTTTCCCATTGGCCTCAACATAAAACGGGTCATTTAGTGGGTCCACATCAATGCCATCATACTCTGGGGTTTCAAACATTTTGCGATAATACCCCGGGGCTGACAACCGAATCGAGTCAGCATCAATGACAGATAACCCAACGCCGGATTCTTCATCCACAATCAGAGATTTTATGGACCTTACCTCCAACTCATTGGCTGAATCACTGGATGACTTATCAAGAACAAAGGATTGAACCAACTGATTTTCTCCGCCATGTTGATAATATATGGGGCCATCAAATAGGATATCCCCGACAACATATACCTGCGCATTCTCAGTCACCGTTTCCGATTGAATGGCTACTTTTCGATTGGCTGACACCAACATCATCACAGAATCACTGGCAGAACTGAATCGAATCGGCTCAGGGTTTTGATGCGTCATCATAACATTGTTTCCACTTTTTGAAACTGAAAGAATGGTTGATTTTTGTGCATCTTGAAGCAATATGGAGTCCGCATTGGACAACTCAATGCTACCATTTATGACAACTTCACGGGTTGGCTTTTCTGAAAACGTTGATGTCAGAAAACTAACATGCTGAGACCCATCCAATGCCAAAAGCGGCTGACTCGCCGACTCATGTTTTAGATAAAATGATCCGTCCTGATTGGCAAACATGGCATTTGATTCTGAATTTTCTAATCTTACCACAGAGTTTTGTGATGATCGAAGGTTCAGCAAAGGGGCTGTTTCGGATACTCCCAACATGGATACCAATGTTGAATTCTTTGTACCAATGGCCATACTTAAATGCCCAATATCTGCAACGACCTCATTATTCACCTGAACATAAATCGATGGATCAGCGACTGACACCGAGTGAATGGATGCCCACTTTCCATACCGCATGGTTCCTTCAATAAGCGTGTCATCCACATTAAATGAAAGACCGCCACCAAAGATTGATAATTTGGCATGGGCCACACCGTTCCCAACAATCATGTCACCATCGGAATTAAATGTTAATTGATTTTGACCATTGATTTTAAACTGAATGGGTTGTGAAACGGCATCATTACCCGCAAAGAAATTAAGGTGATTCCCTTGGTCTAAATACAAGTAATTTGGAAATCGATTCCAAATATTCACTTGATGACCAAACCCAATATTATTTTTATCCACAATGGTATGTAAAAACCCAATGGATCCTTTGGAATCAAATGTGGCTTGAGGAACATCCTCATGAATATATAAACTGGTTGGCGTCATATTTAACAACGATCTCATTTGAACAACATCTTGCGATGTTGCAGGAACTTTGGTTTGTTGAATACTCAATAATTTATCCGTTACACGAATCAATCCACCATACGTATCCCCCACACGTTGACCAAGCGCATTAACAATCTGATAACTATCTTTATTGCTATCTCTAAAGTCCAAATTAAAAAACATGATGTTATCTTGGGGCGACACCATCATGGTATCCGTTAATCCAACCACCAAAGGATAAGGTTTAATCGTTCCCCCACTGGGCGATTCAATCACAACCGCCGACTTAAGAGTAGAGGACGATGCATCATCAAATAACGCCCATTGCTTTTCTAAATAATGACCATTCTCATGAGGTTGCCATATAAAGGGTATTTTTGGAGCCCAACGGCTGCCATTAAAATAGATCACCTGATGGGCTTGAGCGCCCATTGGGGCCAACGAAAATGTCGTGTCATCCAATTGAGTCCCCCTCCCAGCACTCAATGTGGTATCGGTATCAACTTGATCCATAGAGATCCATTCATCATGAAAAAAACGCAACCCATCTTGCTCAGAAAAACCCATGGTTCCATTGGAGGCCTGATCAGCGTCTTGAATGGTAATCCCACCAGATACCGTCAAATTAGCATAAGATGAAATGGTTCCAACAGATACTGGTCCATGCATATAATAAATGCCCTGTGGTGATGAAACTTGTCTCCAATAATCCTGACCTGCAATAATATTTCTTACATACCGACCATCCCCATAATATTTATTGGCTTTGATATTGCCAGAAACCGTCAACGAAAATCCTTGTTCAGGAGTTGTATTAATGCCAACACCTTGAGTTGAATAAACCACAAATTGCTCAGGTTTACTTGTCGCGATCTCATTCACACCATCCGAATAAATCGTGGAATAGTAATTATTCGACTGAGTATTTTTCCCCAACGCTACCGACAGATTTGAAGAAACATTATGGTTGGATCCAATGGCAATTGAAAAGTCCCCCATCATGACATTATTTCGACCAATCACGGTATTTAATCCACCCCTTACCTCATTTAGATCCCCACCCAAAACAACATTGTAATCACCATAGACATTGTGCTCTCGACCACCAAGAACAACACTCCATTCACCACCAATTAAATTTCTATAGCCACCAGCAACCACCGAATAGTTATTTAAAATCGAATGAGTTTGACCACCCAAAATCACCGAAGATAATCCAGTTCTTTCAATCACTTGATTATCCCCACCTAAAATGGATGAATACATTGATTTAATGAGCACATCATCACCAAAACCAATCGAATAGGCCCCAATATCACTTGAATTCACCGGACCCTCAAATTGACCCGATCGAAAAGCACCCCTTGAAGGATCCCACATCAATACCGCACCGGATGGCACCAAATAACCCTCCAAATCAGGATTTGCAACCCCCTGAAACACCGTATTGCCCTTCACATGAATTCGAGCATTGGGAGTTATGGTATGAATGCCAACATTTCCCGTTGAATCAATGAGTAACACATCTTTATGAATACCATCATCGGAGTTCAAAGAGTATTCATTATTAAATCCAGGGCCAGTTAAATTGGTTAATTCTGATCCATCCCCTGAAAAATAGCCCGCACGAATAGATCCACTCACCGCCAATTCAGCATTGGAGGTGGAGGAATTAATCACCAAACGAGCGTGCTCATAATCCACCTTAATGATTGAATCATCATGAAAATACTTAGCACGATCCGTAAAATCAGATAATGTTGAATACGGCAACACCTCAAATGGAATATCCAACAAATCATCCAGTACCCGAATACGAAAATACAGTTCATTATTTCTTAATAAATGAACCCAATCCATGGATGAATCTTCAACAGAAATGGCCAAATCACCTTTATCAATATACGTCGCTTTAGACAATGACCAAAATGGATCCCCAAACCCATCCGTAAGTAAGGGAACAATCTCAATATCAACATTGTGAGTTCCAATCACTGGAACCATGGATTGGTGAATGCCATTGGAATACGATTTTGCCAAATTAATATTTAATTGAAGACGATGGGTATAATCACTTCCAAAAAGAGATAGACTAATCACAAAAAGGAACGAAAAAATGGCCCGGCCAAACACTATCCTTCTCCTTTCAAGTAAATAAACGCCAATTGATAATAAATCGGTTCATTATCAACGGTATGGTCATGCGTTGCATTGGCATGCTCATGAGATTGATCAGCCAAGGTATGGGAATGAGTGTCATTGCTAACACTCGAATTATGACCATGATTAATGGTCACTGAGTGATTATGATGCCCATTGGATGTTGATGGCCCATTGTACCCAACATGCGATGGATAATCATGCCACCGACTCTTTTCCTCACAAAACAAACCAAAAAGATCAATCCACCAACACTCCTCCCAAGTTTCTGTGAATCCACTCTGGCCCACAGAACTAGTGCCACTGGGCACATCGTTACCCGATGTATACGTTGTGTCATTCTTATCACCAATATCTAAATCATTATGCCCATGAGCGGTCGATGTAAATCCACCATGTGTATGATTTGAAACATGTTTATGGGAATAATCACTGGATGTTGCAACTGAGAAAGTATCAACACCCGCGTCTTCACCCACGGTTTGACCTGAGGATTTCCCCAACACAAAATAACCCTCCAAGTTTTGAGGACAAGTGGTGGTTCCATCACATAGCTCCCAACCATCGGGAAGCTGTGACATATAGCCAGACCACATGATGATGCTACCCTCAGGCATATGTGTCAATACTTGCCCATTTTCAAGCACACTGCCCGCATTGATTTTTCCATTGATGTCCACTCTCACTGAGTGAGTGGGCTGAACTGTTTGGGAATTGGCCAAATTGTATCCAATATCCACATTGCCAGCACTATCAATCGATACATCGGATCCGGCTGTTTGCAAGTTTTCACCATCTGATAACAAGAATTGACTTTGAACAGCCGAGGAAATCCCCATCAAACCATTCTTTCCAGATTCAAATTTAACGGTTGAATCCCCATTACCCGTTGCCTCTAATTTCATTGAGATATTATTTTTCTTTGCATGAAATAATGATTCCGGAGCGTCATGGCCCAAAGCAACACGCTTTGCAGAATCAATATAGATCCCTTTAATATTGTACTTTGGAGTAAGTTTTACATATGTTTTACCAGAAATAGCCAGTGACCGATCGGTTTTACTTTGCCCATAACCAATTGCCACACGAGAATCAGAATCATTAAAAAATGCCAATTCGGACGTCGCTGCATTGGCCGTTTTATTAAAATACACATTCCCAATGCCCAGCATATCGCCATTCACAAGCATGCTCTCAGTCATACTTGGATCTAGTTCATCAATAAATAATTTGGTTTCAACAACCAAATCATTGGACAACCCTGTAATGGCGCCCAAATAACCATCAGATTCAGCAACCACCACCGATCCTTGAACATCAGCATAGGCGTCCGGGGAACGGGTTCCAACCCCCAACTTCCCTTGAACCATCACGGAATTCTGAGGTGCTTGAATGGTTCCCGCCAATGATGATCCAATCACCATATTTCCCGAAACATCCAAACTATTTTGAGGTTTTTTAAACATACCAATGCCCAAGCGTTGATCCGTTGAAACATAGAGGCTTGTACTTGGGTTCATGAATATCAAATCATTGACAGAGCCAAGCGCAGTGACATGCATATCACCACTGGCATCACTCAATAAATCAAACGCTTCGTGCAGGGTAAATCGAGCCCGCTCTCTTCCCTCAATGTAAAGGTCCGCATTGACACCCTCAGATTTTGGATAAAGCGACATGGTATAGGCTGTGTTAAACCCATTCAATCCAAAAATATTATCCGTCAACCGCGCACCACTCCATTGAAGAACCGAGTCATTCATCATTCCTGATGAGTTCACCGTTACGTTAAATTCATTGCCATCAGCAACCATATTCAGATAATCCTTATTCGAAACAAAATCTTTCTGCACATTAATGGATGGCGATTGAGCAATATTCATGGACGTTACACCAGCCACTTGGAGTGGGTATTGCGGGTTTGTAAGACCAATACCCACATTTTCAGTAATCACATACTCATAATGAACCAACTCGCCATTTTCAGTCACCGTATGATGCCATGGAAATGGTATATTAAACATATTGGAGATATCACCCTCAAAACCATTCACCACGCCATCTGAATCATTACCAATGAAATTTAATGTCGCTGAAATCAACAAATCCCCATTGATTGTGCCCCCATTCATTAAGTCATTATAAAACGTTAATGAATCCATGGATCCATCTGGATCCCCTTCAGAGTCAACATTATTGGCCTGAATGGATATATTATCTCCAAGAAACGACATCATATCAATGCCATTTGGGGTAATAATTTGAGTGTTTGGGGTAATCACAATATTGGCAGACACCGAACTCATATTTGAAAAATGGTCTAAAAATGTTAAGACAACCGCATTGTCCGACGGGGTTGATATGTCGAATCCTGAATCAAAATCAAACGACAGGCGCTGCACCTGATTGCGATAATCATGAATAAAACGATTGGTTGGGGTTCGAATTGTTTTAAACTCAATATGTTCATCATTTAACATTAAGCGATCTGAAATAAAAGCCCCCTGACGAACATAGGCACTATTGGTTGGCGAACTGGGCACATCCGTTGAGCCAAAACTCACCTTAGAATGTTGAAACTTCATTTGTTGGGTCCCATCTGAATGAATTTCAAAACCAACAGAGTCAATCAATGGCGAAAAACGCAATTGAGCATCATCAATAAAAACAAACGGAATGGCATTTGTTGGATTATCTGAACCACTCATTGGCGTTAACTGAAGATTTGAATCCATGATCGTAAGATTTCCATTCATACTAATTTCTTTTGATGGTGAATTGGGTGAATTAATCAGAATCTTTTGATTCATTTTTAGTATCTCTATGGCCTGGGCATTACGAATAACCAACGTCGATGCGCCCAACTCAGCACCCGATTGAATGGTCCATTTTGGGAGCATCTGTTTAGAAAATACCAAGGAGCTGGCATCATCTTGTGGCGATTTTTTCACCAACATGCTAACATCATTATCTTGAATCACAACCAATTGATCCGGCGTTGTGCGAACCCCAAACCCAATATCATGAAAATAAACACGATTTAATCCAGAAGAGTCGGGTGTAAATACCACCGCATCCGAAAAAATTCGCCCCCCTGTTTTCATTGATCCATCAGAGTCAAATACACCAATGCCATAGCCAACATCAATAAGCATATTCCCCTCAGGTATGGTTAACATTGGTTGCCCCACAGAAAAACCATCTTGATGGGATAATATGACTTCAGAGCGATCCGTAACTTGCAAGCGGGTTTGAGTCAACAGCGAGTCATAAGTCGGTGGTAATATACGCAAATTAATCGTGGCCGTTTCAGGTGTTTGAAACCGTATTCGACCCGCTGAGTTCACCGAAATAAATGGGTCATCAATAAAATTAACATGCGCCATTTCTGAATCATCCCCATCATCAATCACAATACTTTCAACCCTTGTTTTTGTTGGAATATTAATATCCATCAAACCAGCATGATCAAAAAAGTTAATGTCTGTGTATCGGTCAATTTCCATTAACGAATTGGTTAAATTTTGAATCACAATACCACCATTGAGTGAATCAAAGTGAAATAAAAACGAATCATTCAGCACATTAAACGGCTGTTTTTCCTCAATATCCTTGATATTAAACCCAAATGCAAATACTTGATTGTTGTCCTTTAGACCGGCAACATTCAACGACATGCCTTGGGTATGCGTCGCATCCGAAAAAACCATGTGATTTAATGTTGGATGAGCCATCGTTAGACGACCAAAATACGATTGATTTTTCCATAAAGAAACCGGTCTTGAATACGACAAAAATGATGATGAATCAACCCATAGTGATTTTACTTTTGGCTCCCAAGCTTGACCAGTAAACACAAGGTAGTCATTCGCCATTGCATTTGCTGTCGACAAATACAACACATTATTATCATTTAAAAATTCAGAACTAACGTTGTAAACGGTATCGGTATCCTGAACCAATAATGAATGCGTTGCCGTTTCCCCATAACCAATCAAATCCCCATGTTCATAGGCCATTGTGCCCGGACGAGTGGAACCATCAGAACTTAACGTTAATCCATACCTTAGATTTATTCGATTGTTTCGCTTCAACGATGTACCGATGCCCAATGAATAGTTTTCATTGGTCATGATATTGTCAACCATTAACCAATATTTATCTACCGCAGATACATTGGTCAGTTGAGACCCGTCACCATAAATCATACTCGCCATCAGATCCCCTCCAACCACCAATGATTCAGAATAATCATCGGTATTAATTGATACTCCCTGATCGGCCATCCAAATGACCTGATTGGGGTTGGTTGTTTGAGCCAATACCGTTGAAGACACATTCACCACCCAAGAATTATCATGATTAATCAAAGATGAGTTCCCCATCACAATGGTGTGATTTGAGTTGATTTGATTATTATCGCCATAGACAAATACAGACTCCCCATTCACCAAGTTATTTTTACCCATAATGGTAATATACTCCCCACCCAATGTATTAAAACTCGATGAAAGCAGCACCGAATAGTTTGAAGAAACAATATTGCTTTCACCACCAATGGTAGATACATAACTTTTATGAATTTGATCTGAACGAGCTCCAACCAATACAGAATAATTACCCGTAACCGAATTTTGTTCCCCACCTAAAATGGATGAAAAATTCCCAGAAATATCATGCCCCTGCCCCCCAATCACCGATGAATTTCTACCAGAAATAAAAACATCACGACCAATGGAAACGGATGAACGAGAAAAGCCCTCCGCCGAGACACTCGCATCTCGACTAACATACCCTGCTCTAAACGCAGCAGAACTATGATCCCAGGCCATGAGTGATTGATGCTTTTTCAAAGGAAAGGTCAACCCACCAACATTATCTTGTCCCTTGGTAAATAACACCGTCCCAACCATATCCAACAACATTTTTGGCTGCGTTGTATTAATACCAACAAATGGGTTTGAACTAATATAAAGTACATCATTTCCATAAGAACACTCGGGCCGTGACACATTTGGAGGACAAGACCGGGAAAAATTTCGTTCCAATGAGTGATCATCATTAAATCCAGACCCCACAACATTGTAAATAAATTCACCGTCCCCTTTAAAATAATCGGCTGTAAGCACCCCATTAACATGCAACGCATTTTCAGTGGATCGACCGCCACCAATATTGACAACCCCCTCATTGTATTGAATGGTCATTAAATCGGGATCATTAATTTGAAAGGTTCGGTCTGACAAGTTTGAACCAATCGATAATGGCATGGATTCCAATGGCATAAGAAGCTCATCGTCCAATAAATTCACTTTGATTTGCATTCCTGGTTGATCAAATGCCATTAATTGAGAGCCATCACTTAGATCCAAGTCAAGTGTCATATGTAAAATCCCATTGGAAACTTGCTGATCTTGGGATGTTTCAAAATAAACAACACCATTCGCATCAACAAACGACGATTGAATCGCCACAACATCTGTTGTATTCAAGGGTTCTTGATTGGCCGTATCATATACATACAATTGAAATGTAATGGGCCGCGCAATGCTTGCAATAAATAATAAGCTTAACAAACATAGGATCTTCTTAAGCATTACTCATCCACCTTTACGATAAACCGAACATACCTTGACTGAGGTTTGTTATCAAATGTGTGCTGATGCTGATCCCCGTTATTTCCCAGTGCATTGCTACCCGTCCCTACCGTCTTGGTATCAGACGAACTGGCATTGGATCCACCATGGCCATGAGATTCCGAATCAGAGTCATTATGGTTAGCACCATGCACACCACCGGTAAAGGTAATCCCATTGTGGTTGTGGGTATAATCCAATGAATGCCGATGACTACCTAAATCAGTCAAAATAGTGTAACTACTACCCGTAGTATCCGCCCCATCACGATACGCATTATCATTATTTAAATGGGTATTCACTCGATGATTATCAACATTGACGGCATGAGAATGGCCGGGGCTGGTTAATCGGTGGTAATGCGATGCGCTGGTATGATCATGGGTTGTGGCCGATAACACCCCATCGTTTGAACCACCAAATCCTTGCAAATTTGATGATGAACCATCCCATCCTTTAACGTATCGATCCGCCATATTGGGACACCCATTGGACCCATTGCATTCGGCCCATCCCGTAGGAAGCGTACCTGTGCCCAACCACAAAACAACCACACCGGTTGGAACCGTTTGAAACGAGCGAAACCCAGATGCCGTGTATTGATCCTTAATCCAATAGTCCATGGCATTCACCGTTCCACCAACCTCAACTTTATAATTTGAATCAGGGTTACTTTGATTAAACCCCACTTTATTTTGAACAATCGTTAATTCAGAATTTGCAAATGACGACGAATTGGTCTTTATTTGAAAGCCGTCAGACGTTGTTCCAATCATGGCTTGATAACTGTCATATCTTAAATGAATCAAAGATTCACTGCTTGATTTGATCTTAACACTCACATCATTATCATTATCAAAAATATGGAGTGGTTGATTTGGAACCGTTCCTATGCCAAACTGGCCAACAGAATTAATCACCAGTTCATCATTCCATTGAGAACCATCAAACGTCTTAAATGACATATCTTTGGTGGCATTAATTTTTAACCCTTTACTGGCTTCCACTTGATTCCATTGATCCACTTTGGCCGTGGTACTATCACGAATAATTTCAGTTCCAGCATCAATCCCTTCACGAATATAAAGTGCCCCATCTTTGATGGATAAATGATTATTAAAAAACACCTTTTCACTACCGATGGGATCACCACCAACAAATAATCGATAAGACCCATCACCATTAATAAAAAAACCAGAGGAAATGCCAGCAACATACGGTTCACCAACAATGACCGACCCACTCACCTCTAATGGATAAAGCGGTAAATTCTCTGGATTCATACCAACCCCCACCAAACGTTTTACAATCAACCCATTGGGTGGGGCTTGAACCTCATACCCGATGGACATCTCGCCATTGATATCCAATGAATTTTTCGGTTGATTGGTAAAAATACCAACATGACCATTCTCGCTCATAAAAATGGAATTGGTGGAATGATTGGTATAAAATCCCATGGAATTTGAGGCACTGACTTGAATATTAGCGTTATCAAACGTTCGATCAAAACGTGCCCCCGTATCATCATACCCCAATTGAAGCCACACATCAGATAATCGCCGATTAAAATCAATCTGCATGCCAGGATCTGACTCAATACGCACTTCAGTTTCATCATTCGCACTACCTTTACCAATATCGATGAGATAATTCGAATAATTTGTACCAATGAGCCATTGAGAATCCTCGGTGAACATCATCCAAGGAGAAAAATTTGGAAGGGACTCACTCGCTGCATTTCGCCCAAAAATAATATTCCCTTGATTGGATCTAAACGCCATTTTTTTTGCCGCATCAAAATATAAATTGCCTGTTGATACAACATCTGACACCAGTAATTTTGTTGGCACAATCAATTCCTTAATCGACGATGTCCCAACCACCTCAAAAAGTGTGGATGGCGCATGGGTATGAATCCCAACATTACCAAGCATGTAATAAATTTCACCTTCATCCGAATACGTATCTGGATGCGCCCCTGGCAAATCAGGAATGGTCGTATTATTGCGCGTCACATGCTGCCAATGAAATGGAATATTGGTTAAACCAGCCGCATTCCCGTAGATCTTATCATTGATCAGACGAAAATTTCCCTGAACGGTTAAATCTCTTTTAATTTCACCACCAGAAATTAAATCATTAAGTAATTTTAGGGTGTCATTAACAGCAAGCGTCCCTTGGTCCTCATAATTATTTGAGGTCACGGTAATCCCTCGCCCAACCAGTCGAAGGTCCATATTTTTAGTGGCTGATAAAATATCTCCATTCGGTAACTTAATTCGATTGTAATACCCTGCACCTTTAACAATTAACTTATTCGCTAAATTGTCACCCTCCAATGTAAGTCCGGATGCAGTATCAATGTGAATCGTATTGATCATTGATGCAGTGGTCGTCCGCTCGACATTTGAAACATCCAATGGAAAAATCTTATCACCAATAGAATTAAAAATGTCCCCATTAATCATCACCGAACCGCTGACTTCAAGCCCAATCGGCTGCGCATTAAGTTGGGTCAGTAATTTATGGCGATTAATGGCCACCCCAGAGTTATTGATACTCAATGAAATGAACCCATTCGAATCAAATAGTTGCAAGTTATTGGATGATTTTAATTGCACGGTATCATCATTCATCACAATCAACGGCGCACTGGTCCCATCAGAGTCTTTCATATAAACCCCAGACTGATTCAGCATAACCACATCGGAACCAATGGATAAGGCCGATGTTGGGGTTAAATCATACACGCCAACATACCCATCTTGAGAAATCATCATGGCCGACTTATCACCTTCATTTAGCGTTAATGAATCGCCACTTGATCCAAAGAAGTAAGATTCTCGAAGATCCGAAAAATCACCATCGTCACTATCGCCAGCCACCCCATCGGATTGCAGCAATAATCCCGGATTTTGTGCCGCAACCGTATCAATTTGAACAATGGATTGACGACCTGACACGGCATTAACCACCAAATCATGGGCATCATTGACCGGGCCATTAAATCCAACGTTGCCCAACTCAGAGACTTCAACATTTGGGACATCAAATTCAGATGATGTATGAATTTGAATTCTTTTTGAATCTGACGAATCAAACGTAATGCCTGATTTTTTTACCGATTGTTGGTTAAATTGAATCCCATACCCATCGGAAACGTGGGTATCGCCCATTTCAATATCAAGCCCTGATCGTACCGATCCACTGGTAAGCCCAAACTTGGTCTTCCCATTCGTGGATGATCGAAGAACAGCCATTTGGCCTTGGTAATTCCGAAAAATCATATCACCGCTCTGATCCACCGATTGAATAAATAGTTCCCCATCATTTTTTTGGTGAAACAACACCGATCGATCATTATTATTTTGCATATACGGCGCTCTCAAATAAATACCAACACCGTCTAGGTCTGTATGAAATACAAACGATTTTGATGTCATATCACCCCCCACATAAAAAGGAACCGAGGGATCATTAAAATCCCCCTCAAAAATTCGAATATTCGTTGACGATATGGACAGCCCATTCACCGCCACACCGGTCGCATCATCCACATACATCGATAAGGTATTGCCATGTTGAACAATGCCACCGCCATCTTGATTGGTCTGTCGAAACATGCCCCCATCATAATAGGCCTGAAAGTGAAGTCCTGGTGGAGACACGGACAGTGAAATCATCTTTTCACTATCAGAATTATTGTCAAATAAATAGAGCCCTGTTGATTTATTCGGTTTTGTAATTACTGTAAATGGCGCATTAAACGGGGTTAAATTTGAAGGGTCAACACCCAAATTAATGGCCACATCACCGGTGGGCAAATACAACCGTTTGGGCAAGCTCACATCATTAAATCTCGACAATTCAGGTTCTTCAATAAATTGATCCAAATAGTCATGATCCCAATATTGCCCATTCCACTTCTTTACCTGTCCAATGATGGCATTTTGAGTTGCAATATAAAACGTCAAATTTGAATCATCCAACACCATGCTCTCTATTGCATTGTAGGTGGTATCCGTATCACTCATTGTCAAACTGACCCAACCAATTCCTGTTTTATACACAGAAAAATCATCATTCTCATAACGAATGGTCCCAGCATCGGGTTGAGCAACCCCAGACAAATGAATGCTTCCACTAACATTCAACGACTCCAATAAATCACGCGTTAACACGCCCAATCGATGAGGATAAGTTAAAAAATTCGGATCCAATGGGTGTGGGGTCCATGCACTTTGTGGATTTTTCAAATTTTGAATTTGACTCCCATCACCATAAAGCATATTTGCCGACACCGCACCTTGAATGGTTAATCCATTTGAAAGCGTCTCATTGGTACCAATACCAACCCCAGCAGGCGCCTTAATTTTTATATGACTGGAAACCACCGATTCATCGGATGTATTTGAGGCATTAATCAAAAGGGAGTGGGAATGCTCTTCTAAAGTGGTGATGTTGGATCCAATTAAATACGATTTCGGAGCAAACCCCGTATTATTTTTTCCACCCAAAATCAGAATTTCCTCACCAGAAGAAAAATTTCTATATCCGGAAACAACCCCACCAACACCAAAGGATGCGTTGTCAAACCCACCCAGCACAACGGCATTTTTACTGGCAATATTATCAAGACCACCCAAAATAATGGATGATTCACTACGAATGGTATTTTTTTGACCACCCAAAATGATCCCCTGTTCACCACGAATGATATTATCACTTCCTCCAGCAATGACCGCCCAATCGGCTTGGGCCAAGTTGTAATACCCTCCACCAACAATGGAATGATTGCCTTGCGCGATGGTGGCATACCCAAACGCAATGGAGTCATCCCCACTGTAGGCGTCATCCCAGTAGATAGACGGCGTATACCCAATTCGCAATACTGATCGATCAGAATACCACATCCACCGAGAACCAGCGCCCGAAATAATGTCCGAAGACACCCTTTCGTTGGGTTCAACAAGCAACGATCCATACACTTGCAAATCATATTTTGGAATATCCACCCCCATGCGACCTCCCACCATCATTTTTCCAATGGCATTCACGGTAATAACCACAAACTCACCGTTTTGAGATTTTAAAAAATTATAATTATCCCCACCGGCATACTTTAAGTTGGTTAATTGTGATCCATCACCCACAAAAAACTCAGTGGCATTCACCGTGCCAACCACATGCACCGTACTCGAAGGAACGCTGGTACCAATGCCAATCCGTTGTTGATCATAGTCAATTGACATCACATTATCGTCAATCATTCGATTGGTGGTTGTGGCCAGCCCCGATTTAATGGTGACTGGAACGGATGCAAATGGCAACGTAATATTGACATCATCAATGCTCAAGCGAACAAACATTTTTTTTCGATGTAAAAACATGGAATGTAAAATGGACACCAAATCCACTTGAACTCGAAAATAATTTTGATGAAATGTCACTTGTTTTGTGACATTAACGGTTGGGGCACTCCCATCGTCGTTAAAAAACTCCAACAAAGCCTCATATTCGCCATTGTAAGTCCTCTCATCATCCGGATGAATCACCCCAGATATGACCACATTTGAGGGCAAGGTATTATTAATGGAATAAAATCGCTCAGCAAAAACCTGTGGGCCGCCCCACAGCATAAGAAAAAAAACACATCCAAATAAAAACCGATTTAAAGATGTCATGAATTCACCATTGTTTTATTCCCTTTTTTTCAGGGGATTAAACATTAATTTAAGGAAAAAGCATCTTAGTTTTCAACAAAAATAGCCATGATGAAATTGACAAAAAATAAAACTCAAACGAAATCCATCCAATCCGTAAAAAATGACTCAGAATCATCCATTTTTTGGCAATCAACAAACAAAATGCAGGATATGAAATAAGTCACACAGTTAAAATCAAACATATCACTCGATAAAAAAATTTTATACCATGGTTAAATTACTGGCATGCAATATCTTTTGTATTATCAATCAAGTTTTTCCGAGTCCCCTCCGCAATGCATGCACAAATCGCCACGGACCCTGAATTAGTATCCCCTGAATAAATCGAATAAATGGAACCCACGTCCGCTGCTGTACATGAGGGAGGGTCATTATGGTTATGAGGCTCCAACTTCAACATTTCCTTGAATGTTATGATCGAGTTAAACGTAATTTGAGTACTTTGGTCGGAATCCAATTGCACATTGGTGATATATTCACCATTTCCTGAAAATGTCGTGGCCGATACATTGCCACTCACCGACAAGGCATCCTCAGCTGTCGGATCCTTCAATATCCCAACATGCCCTTTCGCAGACACCATCACCAATGAGGTTTGAGAATCAGTTTTTTTCGAATTGATGGAAAATATATTATCTGTATCCGTATAATAGTTATGAAACGTTAAATCAAATTGAGCCCCAGATGTCATGGTTGTAAATCGTCCATCCCCTGTTTTTTCAAGTTTCAGTTGCGTTGAGCCCGCATCACCTACATGAAGCAATGCATCCACGGTTCTGCTCGATGAAGAACTGGCATAATCAAGCGCCACCTGCCCAATAGCCACAAACCCATCATTACTCATCACCAAATGCTTTTGCCCACTTATAGCGCTAGCACTACCGGGGACCATATACGAAACTTGAGCATCCGTTATGCCAGATCCATCCCCGACAAAAGCATTGGCCGTAATGGTCCCCGAGGTGGTTAGGCCACCCGATTCCAACCCCTCTGTAATTTTTACCGTCCCATCAATATCCAAAGCATGCTCAGGGTTTGGTTTATTGATTCCAACATTAACCTTGGAGTAAAACTCATTATTATTTGTAATTTCAAAAATATCCGTTCCAGATCGTTTAAATAACAACTGATTGCTGGATTCAATCACAGAATCTTCCCCATCTACGCCAACATCGAGTAACCCAGCAGAATCTGATTCAATTCGAATATTCGATGGAAATGCATTCTCTTTTAAATACAATATAGCCGTTGCAGGAACCGCACTATTATCTGCACCAATGCCCACCCGTTGAGTATCCAAATAAACAGAACTATCCGCACTATTACTCATCCATAAACTGGAAACATTGGTAATGTAGGTCCCATCCCCCACCAAATACCCCAAGTTACCATTCTCATCCGCCGCCACAATATCCCCAGCCGTTCGTATGGTATGATCTTTAACCGTTTGAGTGGAGGGAGGATAGGTTTTAAACTCATCAATCTCCAAATCGACTTTATGATTAAAGTCACTGAGTCCAAAAAGAATGCCATTGATGGCATGCACCAAAAACTGATTTGGGTAATAACTCCGCAAAGTCGCTCCCTGTTGAACCGTACTATCCGCAAACATAAACACCCCATCATGAGCTTCTAAAGAAGACCCTATTTGGGCATTTTTACCCATCGCAACGGAATAGTCCCCATAAATTTTATTATTTTTCCCACCCAAAATCACAGAATAATCAGATGAGCCATAAATAATGTTGGATTTTCCACCAACAATGGACGCATATTTCGAATCATCCAATACTTGATTGCCATTGCCGCCACCAATAAACCCATAATCACCTGTTAATGAATTATCCTTTCCCCCAGCAATGGTCATATACCCCCCATTGGTATCCGTTGTTGCATAAATACGATGGGCTTCACCACTAAGTATGCCAGAAAATCGATGGGCAACCTGATTACTTTTTCCAAAAGCAATGCCATGAATGGTGTTAACCGTATTATCTTGCCCTGCAGAAAACCCATAGTGACCTGAAACCTCATTATCCAACCCAAAGGCGGCTGAGTAGTTACCATTTTGATCAATAGACCAGTTACCTCCCGATGAATACCCCGCCCGAAAAACCGCTTTATTTGAATCCCACATCAACTGCAGGCCATCCTGATCCGTCAAGACATTCCCCGCATCACCCACCAAATGCATGCTTGATTGTCCACTAAACGTGCCGTTATCCACCTTTAAATTCCCGCTGACATGCAATTGTTCCGTAATATCAGCGGTTACATAAATGCCAACCCCAACATTTCCAGACGTTGTAACAAAAACAACATCCTTGGTTGGGGAATTATTTGAAGTACGCGAAGGAGAATCAAATGGCGACAACGAGTAATCATCCAAATTAACCAGTTTCAAATAATCCAACTGATGAACATTATAGCCATCCGGACTATGCAGTTCCCCGGTTGCATTCACTGATGTAATATTGGCCGATCCAATCACTTGAAATGGAACGGTTAAGTTTTGAGTAATTCCAATGCCAACCCTCTGATTTTGGGTATTAACCTTCATCCAATCCGCGGTATATTCAATTTCACGCGCATACACAGAATATTTGGACACCACCGACGCTGGCACACTAATCAGCGGAACAAATACGCGATCACTCAACTCTTCAAACGACAGCCCAACGTATAATTTATCCGATTTAAATAGATGATAATCAAGAACCGTCTTGGTTCCTAAAATTTGACTTACTTTCCCTTGAGTAATAATTAATTCATGCCTTTCTTTCCACAATGCCTGACTCTCCTCCATATTTGGAGAGGGATAAATCCCAAACGTAATATTGTACGTGCCCTCAAACACCCCATTCTCATTGTCCCCAAGTAGAAATTGAACATTGACATTCCCAGTTACTGAAAAAAGAGAAAACTGCAATGAACATACCATCAATACCATTAAATAAAAAAATCGCATAAATTCTCCTGAACTATTTGTTATTCCCAGTTTCAGTGGAAATTAAACATCAAGAAAATAAAGCAAATTCACAATGTCTTCAGGTCATTGTAAAGACGATAAATTTGAGGGATATGAACCGACTGTTGATCCGCATAGTTTAACAGGTTTCCTAAAATAGCATCCACCTCAATCGCCAAACCCGCCTCATAATCCAAACACATGCTGGTTTTATACGGCGCCATTTGTCGGGTTTGTTCGATTTTTTGTTGAATAAAGTCATCGGTAATGGTCACACCGGCGCTAGTGGCAACCAATTGAACCTCTTTCATAATGGCAATCACGCGTGCTGTAATATCAGAATCCATAAGTAATTGCTCCGTTGTAAGCCCACCACAAAGCACAGACAGTGGATTAAACGGCGCATTCCATACCAGTTTTTCCCATATCGATTGTTGAATACGCTGCGTCAATCGAAACGGAATATCCAAATCCTTTAGCAAGTCGATCAACGGGTCCTCAGAAAATAAATCCAAATCAGCATTTAAGCACCCCATGGACAGTGCCCCAAAATCCATATGATGAATTTGGGTTCGTGATAAACGAGACACACATATAAAGGCCAAACAACGAAATATGGGTTGCTGAAACGCCTTCAACAAATCATCTTCAACAAAAATCCCATTTTGAATCACCATCAACTTTGTTTGGTTTGACATAAATGGCCGAATCAATGCCACTTGATCAATGGACGGCAAGGCCTTGGTCGCAAGAATAAGCACATCAACATCGACAGGCTCATGAATGGATCGAATAGCGGCAGGTGTAAATGAAAAATCACCATTCACCGAGTTAATACAAATGGGTGAATCATACACCTCAGGGCATCGCGTTAAAATGGTGACCTGGGCCCCTTTTTTGGCCATATGCCCCGCGTAAAAACAACCCACTGCCCCTGCGCCCATAAGACCTACCCTAAGCGTCGTCATCATTTAAAAATTACTTCGGAAGTTTATACCCCTGGTCCCAATCCATCAGGTAAATCACCCGCTGATCATAACGACGAACTTGTTTAAAATAAAGCGCAAATTCATACCGCTTAATGGGCTTTTTACTCACAACAATATCCTCACTATCAATCACACCGGAGTTATTTAACATCTTAAAAGCATTGGCAACGGATACCTTTTCATCCGGTTTAAAAGTACCATCTGCAAATGCATAAGTAATGCCGGCATCAACGGCTGCAGATATAATCCCAGCATCAGGATCTGATTTAGAAACATCCAAGAATGGGTCATAATCCAATGCCTTGGGCTCAATATTTCGTTGTTTTGCAATGGCCAATGTAACATCCCGTCGTGTCATTTCTTCTTCCGGATGAAATAATCCATCGTCTTTTCCGGACACATACCCAAGAGTGGCTAAGAACTCGATATCACGACGATACTTTGCAAACTTTGGAATATCTGAAAAACGCTTCATGCACAATAACCGAGCATAATAGTTCAACCGCTGCCCATTTCTTGTTTTCACATTTAATTCAACCAATTGCTTCCCATAATTCAATTGCACGGATTTTGAGAACCCATTGTTTTTATCGGTTTCAATGCGTTTCCCGTTCACAGAAATAGCCTCCACATAAGGCGACGCATACCCCAATACGGTAATGGCATCGTTATACACTACCGCTTGATCCGCTGGAAATAACGGTTCAACAAAAAAAGAAACGGATTCTGTGGGTGATTGATTGCCAATGCGATCCATGGCAACGATATCATAGGACATCATTTTTTCTGGCAATGGGTTTCCAGACTTCATTTCAGGGGGCAATGGAACCGCCAATGTATAGATCGCATCCGAAATCTTTTTGAATCGCAAGGTTTCATTGCCAGATACCAAGCGTGCTTCTTTTAATGGTTCATTTGATGTCAAGCGAATGGATACCTGATCCGACATAATATCAAGTTCAGTTGAAATTACAGGGGGGCTTTGATCAAAATGGACAACAACCGGAGGGGATGGTTTGGACAAATCATTCGTACCCGACTTTGAACGAAACGTAATGGCGTTATATCCAACATCTAAAAACAAATCATTGACTTCCCATTTCCCATTATTATTCGCCGCCACTTGGCCAACCAAGCTTTCACCATTGTAAATATAAATAAAGGCATTGCGATCAGACGTTCCCGAAAAACTAGCGGTTGGTTGATCGGTATCATAGGATTTTTCAGGAAGAAGAACCACCGGTCGTTGATCGGTTGATTGACCTAAAAATGTCATACTAATGGTATGTGATGGATCATTGGACCTCGGGAACGGGTACATGGTGTAATTATAGTCCACCGACATATCATACACACTGTTCCCAAACCCTGCGACACGTTTTAACATGAGCCCTGACCCAAAATTATAAATAAATTCCTGTCCCTGCAACATATCATAAGTTGTAGATAATCGCACATTTAAGCCATTCGCTACTTGAAAATCCATCCCAAACATTAGATCTCTTAACGAAAATCCTTGAACATAGGCGCCCGTATGAATGGCCGTTGAATAGTTAAATAAATTAAACTTTGCACCGGTATAGATTTGTCGTTCAATCAACTGTTGCTCACTGGTCCCCACATTGGCATCATAGGTCCAAGACGGCAACCCCGTGGATACGGCATTAATAACGGAAAACCCAACATCCACACGATCCAACCAAAACTGATCAAAAAATGTCGTGGCAATCACGCCAACATCCAGTCCATACCCGGGTGAACGACGCTCGGAACCGATCACCTGCGTCAACATACTCAAACCAAACCCATAATTAAAGTGATCAATAAAGAAAAACCCTTCATTAATTTTTTGCCCCATTGACAAATGCAACACGTCAAAACCTGAGGAGAATGATCCGATATCATAAATCACCCCATTGTTTATGTCCGTTTCAATAAACCCTGAAGTAATATTGGTACCATAAGAAATCCCATACACCAAATCACCATAAGGAATAACAAAATTAAAATGACGATAATCAAACTGCGATGACAATTGATAGGTGGACACCGTCATTTGATTAAATGAAATGCCACCCAACGAGGCGGGATTAATAAGCACATTGCCAATCGATTGGGTTTCATATGGCGTAATGCGACCAAACGATGCAATGTCCGCTGATGTCATGGATGTTTGAATATTCACGGCCCCCATCTGCGTTGTTTGACCCAAAATTGGAAGTGCACAGATTAACCAAAGAAATAAATATTTCACCATCAATACACCGCCAATTTCGTGGTCGCCACTTTCGAAGCCCCATCGGTATCCGTTGCCGTTAGTTTCAAATAATAGGTGCCAGAAGGTATAAATTTTGATGATGAAGCAATAATGGCATCCCAACTTATGGTTTGATACCCCATACCAAGGGTTTGTGCTGGCACCTGACTAATTTCACGGCCCATGGCATCATATACCTTAATACTCACTGTCGCGGATTGGGTTAATGAGAACCCAAAAGTCACGCCAGATGATCGAATGGATGGGGAAAACGGATTGGGATACACAAAAAACTTTTCAATTTCCAACGTGGCACTCGTAAAGAAAATCAATGGGGCTGACGGATAGGCCTGTCCAAAATTATCATTCGCTGATACAGTCAATGTGCCACTGGCATCCCCAATGGAGCTCACCAATAACTCGCCAGACAACGCATCATACTCATAATAGGCCTCCGATGAATTGACCGATATCTCGGACTCCGATTTAAGGGTGGTGCCATTCAATTGCAACGATAACGAACTGGGGTCAATATCTTGCCCACTATCGATAAATTGAATCTTTAATTGTGCATTTTGAGGCACCGACTGATAATTGTTAAATGAGGTAAAGGTATTATTGACTTGAACCGACACCGATTCAATATAGGCTGGAAGTGACCAGGTATACACTTTATTTGTTGTGGTCATCGATGGTGTGATTTTGTCACTCTTGGCCTCACTGCTACTTCCCGATAACGCAACGGCTGATTTATAATCCGTGCCCGCCCCTTTCGAACGGGTCAATCGTATATTCACTGGTTCATTGGTTGTTCTTGACGATAACAAATAAGCCTCATCCGTCATCTTATAATAAACATCAAAGTCAATCAGGTAATTGCCTTCCGATGTAATGTTTGCAGCCGATACACGATACACCAAATTGAGCGCAACACCAGCACCCAACGAGTCTGTATCATGATTATCAAATAAATTGTTCGCTGCATAACTCACATCAGGCAAAAAAGTGTGAGAAAACTCATAGGTGCGATTGCTACCGGACACCCCACCCAAATAAAATTTAGGGCTCGATAAGGGAACGCCCGTAGACCCCACCTGAATCAATTGAATTTCATGCTCATCTACTTCCTCTGTTGGCTCAACGTACGCCGTTACATCAAACGTTGACGCTTGGGTAATCACATTGGTATCAGAAATATCCGATATTAATTTTTGCAATTTCAGTTTATGCGCCACCACATTATACGTGTACGGCGAAATGGGATTGGGAAACATTCCGGCAACAACATTATCAGAAGCAATCACATTGGATAACTGAATAGACAGTTGATCCGTTGAATCTGACACACGTTGCCCAATATCAAACAACAACAATAATTTTTGATCCTTTCCCTGTGGCAAAGAAACATTTGAAATCGTTCCTGTCTTGCCCGAATTAGTAAAGGCATCCGTAGACCCCAAAAAGATATCGCCAGACCCCAAGGCCCCATTTTTGTCTTTGTCTAAATACAGCGATAGTTTTGATATGCCAATGCTTTCCTGACTAAAATAGCGGTTGGGGGATTGAAATTCAAAAGAAACCCCAGATAATGAAATCGAGGCATCGAAATCAAACACATACATCAGCACATCATACATGCCCGCCACCAACTTCTTTGTGCCGCCAGCACCATTCGTGCAATTGGCATCCATATCTGTATCACAAAAAAGCCCAACCTCATTGTCCCCAATGGCCACATCCAAAGGTGTTTTGATGGTTAACTGAGGATCAACAACCGTAATCGATTGGGTAGGTGCCACTGTTAAAGGTAATGATGACCCAATTTTTAACGCACTATAATTATCATCATTTGTATAATCATTATCAGAATTATTATCATAACTCGCCCTGGTATCCGCACTTATGTTCAAACTCACGGACTGCCCAGAACTCATATTCGCACCAAAATCGGCCAAAATGTAAAACGCCCTCTCTTTACCAGTATCTACATCAAGGTTCGTCCCAATGTCATCATCAAATTCTTTAAAAGCACCTGCCGCCGTTCCGGTGCCAATATGATCAAACGTTGCAGAAGACTCACTCGTAATTTGAAAAAAAGAATTTGATGTTTTACCGACACCAATCTCTGTAATTTTCTCTGAATAATTTGACGCATCAGCATCTTCAATGATGCTATCCAAGTTAGGGCTATTATTTGGTCCGTCAACCCCATAACCAGTATACTCGCCCAAACATGAGTCAGAATCATAGCTTGGTGGGTTTGTGTCACAACCATCTTCTAAAACCAGGGACAAATTGGTAATCCCAGATTGGTTTGAATTAACATCAAACGTATTGGCATCGTTGCTTATGACCAATTTCTTTAAACGTGTCTTTACACCCACCGACTTAGCAACAAACTTTAAAATGGGAATATCGATTAATCCCGCAGCCGCGTTCATGCTCGGAAAAATATTTTCAACAGATTTAATGATCATGCCCGCCAAAGAAACCGATCGATTATTATGGTCTTCACCGGAAATATTAATTGGCCCATAGGAATAACTTGAGCCCACACCTGTGCCTGTTAAGCTTGTCACCTTCGCATTTATTTGGACTGCCGTGTCATTGATTTCAATGTTTGTTGATGGGCCAACATCCGCCACAACGTAAAATGTTTTTTTATCCGTAATTTTTCGGTTATCGCCATCAGATAAATCAAATGAAAAGGTGGCTGCATTTGTGGAGTTAAAGGTCACAGGATCACCACTAACATTCGTAATCGACTTAAGTAAGGTGTCTGTTGAAGCATCAAAGGTAACAGGTGGATCAGCAGCCTCATCATCTGATTCTTTATATAAGTGCAAAGCAGATACCCCATGATTTGTTTCTGTTGCATCAAAGTTATTTTGACTATTGTTAACAATAATATTTTCAATAAAATAACCAGCTTCACCAGTATCCGGCGTTAATTTAAATTCAAGCAAAGGAAACTTAGTTGCGTCAGCATCATAAACAAGCTCTTCGACCGATGACAAATCGTCAAAAGCAACATCCAGCCCAACAATATCTATTTTTTTAGCAGCCGTTTGTATTCCATTTGCGGCTGTACCACCATTCAACTCAGTTAGTTGAATATCCGGGGCCGATGTTAAAGGAATCGTTGAACCCGATTTAAACGTAATAATGATTGTTTTTTGAGTCGTATCGATGGATTCCGTAAAATCAAATTCAAAATTATCTGCAGTAATTGTTTTTGTTACAGAAATCACAGAATCGCCAGAATCGCCAGAATCAAATACCCCATCACCATCATCATAATACAAATTAACATCCGTAATTTTTGATTGGTCTGAAGCATCAAACAGATTGACACTATTTATTTTTAATTGGGTCCATACCTCACCAGCAGCCTCATCAGATACAATCACAAACTTTAATGCACCCGTTTCAGTTTCTCGAATAACACGACCGAGATTAATTTGTTCAAAATCGGATACAGTAATGGCCGAAAATCCATCCACCGAAAAAAGAAGTACAAACAAACCAATTAGTAACCGCTTCATCTAACCCTCCACGGCCTCATCGGGAAACTCTGCATTATGAAAAACGTCTTGGATATCGTCATCGTCTTCCAACTTATCGATGAGTTTTAAAAAACCCTTTGCCTTTTCAATGTCCAATAAAATGCGGGTTTGAGGTACCATCTCAATTGAGGCGTCCAAATACCCCACAGAAGACGCGTTAAATGCGGCAACCACAGACTCAAACCCCTCGGGAGTGGTGGTTACTTCAACGGAACCATCATCCTGCACATCCACATCATCGGCCCCCGACTCAATGGCCAATTCCATGACATGATCAGAATCACAATCATCATCAAACAACAGCACCCCTTTTTTCTCAAACAAGTAGCTCACAGCACCGGAACTGGCCAAACTACCACCGGCCTTTGATAGCGCGGCACGAACATTGGGAACCGTTCGGTTTTTGTTGTCTGTTAAGGATCGAATCAAAATGGCCACCCCACCGGGCGCATAGGCTTCATAGATAATTTCTTCCAATGCATTCCCCTCACCTGTACCAGCACCTTTTTCAATGGCACGCTGGATATTGTCTTTGGGCATATTGACATCTCGGGCTTTTTGTATGGCCAAACGCAACGCCGGGTTCATGTCTGGGTTATCCCCACCTTGACGCGCCGCAATGGTAATATCACGACCAACCTTTGAAAATGCCTTGCCTTTTTTTGCATCTTCTTTGGCTTTTATATGTTTAACTTTCGACCATTTATTATGACCTGCCATAGGTTGTTATCTCCAAGGTGTTGAATCTATTCAAATTATACGTGAAAACATGTAAAGTCGTCAAAAAATACAATAAAATGAACCAAATCAACTCAACACCGACCCTTTCAATCATGCCCTTTCACAACATATATCGATAAATTCACAACTTATATTGTATTCAAACATCAATTTAAGATAAAGTATCACCATGATTCAATTTCATCTCCCCGAAAACACATTAACCAAACAACCTCAGGTCGATACAGATGCCTTCATTGCCCCCGGCGCTCAGGTGATGGGCGATGTCACCATCAAAAAAGATGCCTCGGTGTGGTACAACAGTGTTTTGCGAGGTGATATTAACAAAATCGTCATTGGCGAACGCTCAAACATACAAGACGGGTGCATCATTCACCTTGAAAATGACCTCCCCTGCATTGTTGAAAACGATGTGACCGTTGGGCATCATGTCAATTTGCATGGGTGTCATGTTGAAGAATGTTGCTTGATTGGCATTGGCGCCATCATTTTATCTGGCGCCAGAATCGGACGAGGCAGCATCATTGGCGCTGGTGCCGTTGTCCTTGAAAACCAAGTCATCCCACCATTTTCATTGGTGGTTGGCACCCCAGGAAAAATCATCAAGCCCACGCCCCAAGACACCATTGAAAAACAACAACAATGGGCCAAAAAGTACGTAAACCTATCAAAAATTCACAAAAAACATCAACAAAACGCACAAAAGTAGTCAAAATCAATACATTCCGTTAAAAAACCAGCCGCTCTGATCAAAAAAATCACAAAAAAAGAATTAAACAATTAATCAATTTAATGAAAAGACCCATTGGCCTTCACCAAGTGTGATGGTCTCTTCTGCTGTGAATTGTGGATCCTCATTGAACGTGTCCACATAGATATTTGGATTGAAGCCGGTTTCTTTCTCGGGATAAATCTAAAAACGAAAAATTTATAGCTCATTATTTATCTTTTTTTGAGCTAAATATATTATTTTATAACTCATTACGATCAATTATAATGTTTGATATTTCTATTTTTATGACTCATAATGACGGTATATTTGATCGATACTTTAAAGGATATAGCTCATGAAATGGAACTGGGAACAACCTGAATGGCCAACATTTAATTTTTCTATTGATAATGAAAAAGAAATCGAATTCATTAAACAAGCCAGTCTTATGACTGGTGCAATAAGTGTTATTAATAGGGATTCGCTTAAGGACATTGAAATTGAACTAATATCTGAAGAAGCGCTCAAAACAAGTGAAATCGAAGGTGAGTACCTGGATCGAAAAAGCATTCAATCCTCGATTAAAAAAAACTTCGGCATTCAAACCAATGAAAAAATCCCTGAAAAAGAGCGTGGGGTTTCAAACATGATGATATTTATTTATTCGAACTATAAAAAAAAGCTCAGTCACTCCTATTTATACGAACTTCACAAAAGAGTTTGTGGGCACGACAAAAATATACGGCCTGGGAGGTACCGATCTGGGAATGAGCCCATGCAGATTGTATCGGGCAATATTGGACACCCAAAGGTTCATTTTGAAGCACCGCCATCATCCAATGTAAAAGCTGAAATGGATATGTACATTCAGTGGTTTAATGACACATCTCCCAATGGCAAAGCGCCATTACCATGCTTGATACGTGCAAGCATTGCCCATTTTTATTTCGAATCCATTCATCCATTTGAAGATGGCAATGGTCGCATTGGGCGAGCATTGGTTAAAAAAATAATCTCTGAACACACCGAAACCCCAACCTTAATGTCGTTATCAAAAGTCATATTTGAAAATCAACGCGAGTATTATTTGCAATTCGAGAAAAACAATCGAACATTAAACATTAATCGTTGGATCAACTATTTTAGCGACACCATTCTAATGGCTCAAAAACATACCATTAAATTGATTCAATTTATCGTTAAAAAATCAGAAATACGTTCTCATCCAGAGTTAAATAAACGACAGACAATGGTGCTTTTAAGAATATTTGATGAAGGGTTAGGTGGATTTAAAGGCGGGTTAAGTTCTGAAAACTACATTAAAATTTCGAAAACATCCAGAGCTACCGCAACAAGAGACCTTCAACACCTTGTTGAACTACATATCTTAAAGAAAACTGGGCACTTGAAATCAACTCGATATACCCTTCAATTTTTAGATGATCTTAACACGTAACCAGTTGCGTCGATTTAAAGTCATTTGAACTATCAAGGATTTCTTGAAAGTTGCCCTATTTTTTAGATAATTGGATGTCGCAAATTGCGACTTCCAATTGGGGTTTTTTGGAATTTAAACTCATTCAGTTCACAAGTATTACTTGTATGCTGGTATGATATTGAGCTTATTTGCGATCACATTTTCGGTCACAATTTGTCACCAGTTGCATGGGTTTAAAGTTGTTTGAACTTAATCTAGTCTAATCATACTAATAGTAGAAATTTATATAAGTCTTAGACTATAACAATGCAATAGTTTTTGCCTATATCTACAAATAGTAGAAATTAACAGTACTATAACTTAAATATTAATAAAACGCCACCTGAATGGGTGGCCAATCCCCTTTTAAACCACACAATCCACCCCCAATTTGATACTTTACAAAAAATGGATCATCAAGTGAAGCCTCCCCCCAATTGACGTTCATTCCTTATTCACTTCCCCCTAAAAACTCCAAAACAACCACGCATTCGATATGCGGGGTATGACAAAACATATCGACCCCTTGAATGGATGAGATGCGATACCCCCCCTCAACAAACCCCCGCAAATCTCGCCCCAGGGTATCTGGATAACATGACACATACACAATTTGGCTTGGCTTTTTTTGAAGCAATTCAGGAACAATCGCCAACCCTTGCCGAGGCGGGTCCACAATAATGGTCATATCCTCATCGGAATAAGCACGTAAAAAGTCGCCCGCATCTTGGCAAACAAACTCAACATTCAGACCATTTTCTTTGGCATTTCGTTGGGCATCACCAATGGCGGATTCATTATTATCAACACCAATCACTTGATCATAATGACGCGCCAGCGAACAGGTAAGAACCCCCGCCCCACAATATAAATCCACCAATGCACCTTGAACATTCAGTGATTTCATTAGTATCTGGTACAACCGATTCACAAGCATCGCATTGGCTTGCATAAAGGTTTTTGGGGACACATAACATGTCGTGCCACACACCACATCTCGAATCGTTGAGCATCCCCATACAAGATCCAGGTGATCACCCAAAACACGATCATCACTGGGATCCGATTGAATAGATACATACATACTGCACACACCATCCACCCCTTGAATTGCGGCAACAACCCCCGAATAATCAAAACCCTCTCCCACGGTCAAGATCACCATAAGTTCTCCCGTAACATAGGAATGCCGAACGCTCACATGCCGCAATACCCCCTCCCCCGTCAACTCGTTAAATACGGAAACCTGAGCCACCGCATGCCAAGCTCGAATGGCCGCCAGCACTTGATTCATTGATGCAGACATGATCTCACAATAGTCCATATTCACCACACGATGAGAACGTGGGGCATAAAGGCCAATCTTAAGACCATCATTCCCCATGCCAAAGGCAAATTGCATCTTATTTCTGGTGGCCCATTGGCGATCCGCCGATACCATTGGTTGAACAAGAACATTGGACAAATCCACAAACCGAGACAACCGAGACACCAATACGTTTGATTTAAACCTCACTTGCGATACCTGAGATTGATGTTGAAGTTGGCACCCCCCGCATTGAAGGGCAACCGAACATTTCGGCTCAACTCGGTCAGAACTAGGCACTATCACACGCAGTAATTTTCCAAATGCCCGACGCTTGTCCACTTTAAGCACTTTAAACTCAACCTGGTCACCTGGAATGCCATTGGGAATATACACGGGGAACCCATCCCGCCAAACGATGCCCTCCCCTTTTTTTCCTTGATCAGTAATTTGACCAGAATAATCTGAATTTTTAACTAACACGTTAATAGATTAACAAAATCCAAAAAAAGGGGGAATAAACTCCCCCAAAAAATCATTTTTTTAATCCCCTATAAATGCAAGGATTAACACATTCTCGTAGGCTTCTTTGTCGCCACATTGAGCCTTCCGCATCGCCTGTTGCAACGTTTGATAGGTAGCATTCATCATCACACCGTCTTGGTGACTATTCGACGACGGGCCCCATGTATCATGATCTGTAGATTGACCCAAACACGATGAATTTTCAACTCGCACCGTCATAGAATACCAAACAATCAAGGAAAGACTGAATAAGTTTCGCATTTTTAATCAAATTTCTGTAAAATATAAATGAGGAGAATCAATCATGTTAATGAAAACAGCCAATCCAGCGTTAAACGCAAAAATATTTAACCAGGTGCGTCAAGCCGATACCACTACAGGCATGACCATTCAAGGAACCGTAAATAAAACCTATATTTCCTTGGGCATTTTAATTTTAGCCGCCACATTTACGTGGACCAACCCATCCCCCGGCTTAATGCTATTGGGTGGCATTGGCGGGTTCATCACGGCCATCATCACCGCATTCAAAAAAGAATGGGCCCCAACCACTACCCCGATATATGCCGCACTTCAAGGCTTATTATTGGGTGGCATTTCGGTCATGTTCAATCAACAATACCCAGGCATCGTGATCCAAGCCGTATATTTAACCTTTGGCACCCTTTTTGCGCTGCTCTGTGCATATGCATCCGGTAAAATCCGGGTCACGGAAAACTTCAAATTAGGGTTGGTCGCAGCCACCGGTGGCATTTTTATTTTTTACATGATCAATTTTGTCTTGGGACTATTTGGGATGGGCATCACCAGTGTGTATGGCAACGGCATTATTGGCATTGGGTTTAGTGCCGTCGTGGTGGTTATCGCCGCATTGAACCTAGTCTTAGACTTTGATTTCATTGAACAAGGGGCACAACAAGGGGCGCCGAAATACATGGAGTGGTATGGGGCTTTTGGCTTAATGGTCACCCTTATTTGGCTCTACATTGAAATTTTACGCTTACTTGCCAAGCTTCAAAGCCGTCGAGACTAACGATGGCATCAATGACCCCAACCGTTTAACCCATACGTTATCATCCTAAATTAGACACCACAGCCATTAACTTATGACGCAGTAAGAGGAAGCATTAGGATCATCTGTAACCATATGATCTGTAACCATAGACTCATATTTAGAAACCTTTCCATTTGGGTCTCTTACAACGGGTGACGACGCCGTCCCTTTATATACAATCGTTCTCCCTGTGGGGTATTTTCGAGAAAACGTTAGGCAGCGAACACTCATATGCGCTGATTCTGGTTCAGACATAAAAACAACAGGGGCCTGATCATCGCCTATAAATTCCATCCTGCCGCGCCCATTAGGACGCGTTAGCAACGCATGACAAACACTGCTCAACACGGCCAAATTCTAAGCCAAATTTTATGGGAGTTTGTTCAGTACCTTTGTATGTTCTTACACTTCCATCAGGTTCAGTTCGAATATGCACCAAACATTGTTTAATACTTAGTTGGCCGGTTTCTAATTGAGTAAAAGTAATGGGGATATCACCACCTGCCATATATTGCATATTAGGCCCGTCAGGGAGGGTTCGTTCAAAGAACAAACACTGACATAACAGTTGATAAATAAACTAAACCCTATACCAACGCATCCAAAGCACTGGCCAAACGCTTTTCATCGCCTCGAAGCTTTGAAATTTTCTCAAAACATTCTTTTTCATCTTTCGTAAGACTCGTTGGAATATCAACATTAACGATGACATACATGTCACCATGCCCAAATCCTTTAATGTTTTTGATGCCCTTCCCTTTTAATCGAAAGCGAGTCCCAGCCTGAGTTCCCGCAGGAACTTTCAAATCCGTCTTTCCTTCCAAAGTAGGAACACGCAACACCGCACCCAACACCACTTGAGATAATGGCACCGGCACTTCCAAAATCAAATCATTCCCTTCTCGATGAAAAACATCATGCTCCTTCACCGTAATCACCACAAATAGATCACCACGCGGACCACCACCGATCCCCGCATTTCCTTCCCCACTGACACGCAACTTCATGCCAGTCTCAACCCCCGCAGGAATCTTTATATCAATGTTTTTCTTTTTCTTTTCTCGCTCAATACCACCGGTACCATGACACGTTGGACAAGGGCTTCGCTGAGATATGCTACCTAGAATGGTTCTCTGAACAACCTCGACATACCCGACCCCATTGCATTGAGGGCACGACCTTGTACTCCCTTTTTTAACATCCAAATAAAATAACTCAATATTTTTTTTAAACCCTTTGGCCGCTTCCTCTAATGAAATGGTTAAATCATATCGCAAATCTTCACCGGCTTGTTGACCCGATGATCGTGCCCCACCGCCACCACCACGAGATCCACCAAAAAAGGACTCAAAAATGTCACCAAACGCATCTTCAAAACCAGCCCCACCAGAAAATCCCTCAAAGCCACCAAAACCACCCCCACCAAAGCCCCCGGCTTGATCATCGGTCACCCCAAACTGATCATAACGGGCCCGCTTCTGTGGATCAGATAAAACATCATAGGCGGATTGAACCTCTTTAAACTTTTCATCCGCTCCAGCTGATTTATTAACATCAGGATGATACTCACGAGCCAAACGACGATACGCACGTTTAATCTCCTGCTCATTCGCACCTTTTTCTATTCCTAAAACATTATATAAATCTTTGGCCATAAGTTTAAAGTGCCCCCCCTAACAATTTATTTTTTCTCTTCAACTTCCTCATAATCCGCATCCACCACATTATCATCGGATTTTTTAGCTTCTTCCTGAGAGGGCTCATCTTGCTGTGCTGACGCTGCATCAGCGGCCGCTTCAGGATTGGCTTGGTAGAGCTCCTGAGAAAATTCATGCACTTTCTTTTGTAGCTCATCTGACTTTTCCTTGATTTTATCTGTATCTTCAGATGCTAGCGCCTCTTTCAATTCATTAATACCCGCTTCTAACGATGCTTTGGTATCATCTTTTAACTTATCTTTGGCATCATTCATGGTCTTTTCTGTTTGATAAATTAAGTTATCCGCATTGTTTTTAGCTTCAATGGCTTCACGTTTCTTTTTATCTTCTTCAGAGGATGCTTCCGCTTCCTTTTTCATGCGTTCAATATCATCTTCCGATAACTCTGAACTCGCTGTGATGGTAATTTTTTGCTCTTTACCCGTTCCTTTATCTTTGGCTTTCACATTTAAAATACCATTTGCATCAATGTCAAAGGAAACCTCAACCTGAGGAACACCACGGGGTGCTGAAGCAATCCCCTCAAGAATGAATCGACCCAACGTTCGGTTGTCTGCCGCCATTTCTCGCTCACCTTGAAGCACATGAATCTCAACACTGGTTTGGTTATCCGCTGCTGTTGAAAACACTTGGCTTTTGGATGATGGAATGGTCGTATTTCTTTCAATAAGTTTGGTACACACCCCACCCAATGTTTCAATTCCCAAAGATAACGGGGTAACATCCAAAAGAACCACATCTTGAACATCTCCAGCCAATACACCACCTTGAATAGCGGCACCCAAAGCAACCACCTCATCAGGGTTTACCCCTTTGCTTGGCTCCTTGCCAAAGAAAGACTTAACGGATTCTTGAATGGCTGGAATACGGGTCGTACCACCAACTAAAATAACTTCATCGATTTCATTCGCAGACAAGCCAGCATCAGCCAATGCTTTGTTACAAGGATCAATGGAACGCTTGATGTAATCATCAATCATTTGCTCAAATTTTGAACGCGTTAAATTAACATTCAAATGTTTTGGACCTGAATTATCCGCGGTAATAAACGGTAAATTAATGTCGGTGGCCTGTGTTGAAGACAATTCAATTTTTGCCTTTTCTGCGGCTTCTTTTAAACGTTGGCCAGCCATTTGATCATTGCTCAAATCAACGCCTTGTTCTTTTTTAAACTCATCAACCAACCAATTAATAATGACTTGGTCCAAATCATCACCTCCAAGGTGGGTATCCCCATTGGTTGCCAATACTTCAAAAACGCCATCTCCGATTTCGAGAATGGACACATCAAACGTGCCCCCACCAAAATCATAAACCGCGATTTTTTGATCGTTTTTCTTATCCAAACCATAGGCCAATGCCGCCGCTGTTGGTTCGTTAATGATTCTTAATACATCCAACCCTGCCACTTCCCCGGCATCTTTGGTTGCTTTTCGTTGAGAATCATTAAAGTAAGCCGGAACCGTAATGACAGCTTTCGTAACGGTTTCACCCAAATAAGCTTCGGCATCAGCCTTAATTTTCTGCAACACACGCGCTGAAATCTCTGGAGGCGCATAGGTTTTATCTTGAACCTTAAACTCAATACCACCATCTTTTCGCTGAACCACAGAATATGGCATTTTCTTTTCATCATCTGCAAGCTCAGAAAACTTACGACCAATAAATCGCTTGGCGGAATAAACGGTACCCGACGGATTGGTCACTGCTTGACGTTTGGCCACTTGACCAACAATGGTCTCTGACCCCGTAAAAGCAACAATCGATGGCGTGGTTCTCGCACCCTCTGCATTTGCAATAACGGCCGCATCTTTACCCTCCATCACTGCAAAACAAGAGTTGGTGGTTCCCAAGTCAATACCAATAATTTTATTTGATTCTTTTTTGCTCATAATAACTCCTTTAATTATTTTGTTGATACCACAACCATGGACGGTCGAATAACACGATCATTCAACGTATATCCAGGCTGCATTTCTTTCACAATTGTATTTACGTCTTTATCAGGGTGTGATTCTTGAGAAATTCCCTGATGCAGATTCGGATCAAACGGTTGATCAATCGCATTAATGCGAACAACCCCTGATTTCTCTAAAAACTGCTCCAACTGTTTTTGGATCATTTCAAATCCTGAAACAACCGCAACAACATCCTTACTTTCAGACACATCTCCTTGAGACATGGCCAATTGAAACGCATCTAAAATGGGCAACAAATCCAAAATTAAACGTTCATTGCCAAACTTAATGGCGTCCACTTTTTCTTGCTCTTTACGCCGTTTCACATTTTCGAGTTCAGCCAAAGCACGAAGAGACTGATCTTTAAACTCATCCATCTCTTTTTTCAAATCATCATTTTCTTTGGTCAAGCTTAACACTTGTGCTTGTAGTTCATTCAACTCAAAATCAGATTTGACGGCTTTTTTTGACTTTGTTTTTGGTTTTTTTGTTGTACTTTTAACTTCTTTTTTCGACATATATCACCTACTTTAACAAACTTGATTTAGCTCGGCTAGAGTTTCTGTAGAACTTAACCATCGAATAATCGATAAATAATCCATGCGACTTGGGCCAAGAATGCCCAAACATGCCACATGAACACCATCCAAACAAATGGGAATGGATATAAAACTGGCTGAATTCAAACGATCATCATTTAATTCATGGCCAATCAAAACATCCAATTCATTGGCCTGAAACCCATGATTCATTAACCGATGAATGACCAACGAATCATCCAAAACGTCCAATAACTGCTGAACCGCATCTTTATCCGCATAATCAGACAACGATAAACATTTGGTTACGTTCTTAATCATCACCTGATCTGACGCAACCGATGTCGAAGCACTTTTCTGAATCACATTAAAAACACATTCAAGAAAGTGGGCATCCTTGTTAGAAAATTCATTCACAATACATTGCAACCCCTGATTTTTTTGAAGCGATTTCAATAAAATGTCAATGAGGTTATCCACATCGCAGGTCGAGACATCTTGATCAAAACGAACATAATGTTCGGATACAATACCAACCCGATGAAACAATAGGATTAATCCATAATGAGAACTAATCGAAACATATTTAATCATTGCAACATCCGACAACGCTTTGTCATTGAGCGAAAGCATTGATATGTATGGGGTTTTATTCGCCACATGCGTCAATAATCGATCAAAAACATAACGAAATTTAACATGATAGGACTGATCCGTAACATGACCGTCCAGGTCAAGGGTTGCACCTTCACCTTTAATTGCATCAACATACACACGGTACCCTTTATCTGTGGGAACTCGCCCAGATGATGTATGAAGCTTTTCAACATACCCATTTTTATCCAACACAGAAAACACCTGACGAATGGTTGCTGATGACAATTGAATCGATAACATATCGAGGACCATCTTCGAGGATATGGGTTGATGTGAGTCAATAAATCGATCCACAACACATGTTAAAATTTCTTGTTGACGTTGATTCATTAAGCCAATTATAGCACTCTAATCAATAGAGTGCTAGATTTGATTTAATAGAAAAACTCACCCTTTATGACATCACTGGTGGGTAAGAATAAATGGGAAATAAACCCGATTCAGGGTTCATTTTTGAAATACGATCGCTGTAATGATCAACAAGCGCAACCAAATCCAAGCGTACGTTTTGACAATGAATCGAGGGCACATCAACTGAAATATCCGAAGAACCAAGATGCAACCAATAAATGGGGGCTGTATAACGAGACAACCAATCTTGCATGCCATCTTCCCGAATTTGCAATAACGATGATATTGGATTAAATCCACTGGCATTGGTTTGAAATAATTGGGAATTAAACACGCCTTTTCGTGAAGGGCTGGTCATGAGCACCAACCCCTGAATCAATGCATAATTCAACTGCAAATACGCATCAAATAAAGATACTCCCATCAAGGGAACATCATGCACCAAAGTGAGCATTTTCATGGTGGTTAATGATAGCCGAATGCCCGTATACGACCCAGGCCCCAATACCACCAACCCACCACGCAATGGGGCATCGGAACTTAGTAGTGGTTCAATTCGATTCGGCAGTTCCTCAATCGGCCCCTCCCACTGAGAAAATTGAGTTTCTTTCTCAGAAACAGCCACTTGTTGGATCCATCGATGGGTTGCGTCAACGCCAATAATCATACAACGTATTAAACCAATGTTCCCATTCTTGGTAAAGAGAATAACAGGTTAAGGGGTCCAAAGATGGTATCAATTGTTGGTTTAATTTAAACAGATCCTGACGTCTTGATGCTGAAAAGAACTGTTGTTTCGATACAAACTGACTCACATGCATGAGGTCAAGCCAATGGTTCATTTTAAAATCAACCCCATTAATTTGACACACATCGACACACAACTGCATGGACGACATGGGCCATTCGCTCATTGAAAACACAAGGGTTTGAAAATGGCCAGACTGACTGCGATGATCATATTGAGACAAAACATATTTCAGCAAAAACAACGTTTGAAGAACCCCCAATTTCTTTAATCTCTGGGAATGAAAAGAATTCATATTGAGCATATGATAGCGCTGATTATGATACGATCGAAACGGATCCAATGGAACCATCAAATCATCCTTGATATCATCCATATTGACATCCACCAGGTGGTCATTCGTTAAATTAAACAAGCGGTACAATGTCTGCCAACTCGAAAAACGAACCCAATGACTCATCTTACCATTGGGATGAATGGCGGTATTTTCCAAGTACAAATGATTGATTTCAGACAAATGAATGCAGGCAATCGGATCACTGGTGTATTGCGTCAACATATTGGATACCAGTTGAGTACTCGACAGCGAGTATTGAATCGGAATTCCATCGTCAAGGGGAGAGAA
>DBHX01000017.1:38426-38956 GCA_002296285.1 bacterium UBP8_UBA817 | reverse complement strand
GCCACAAACCAGAGAACATATTCTACTGGCTAGACAGGTTAATGTTCCAAATATTGTTGTCTTTTTAAATAAATGTGATCAGGTCGATGATGAAGAGCTTCTAGACTTGGTTGAAATGGAAATGAGAGAGCTTTTAAGTAAGTATGATTTTCCAGGGGATGATATTCCATTTGTTAAGGGGTCAGCTTTAAAAGCGCTCGAGTCTTCAGATCATTCACGTGAAAATGCTGATGCAAAAGCTATTTGGGAATTAATGGATGCCGTAGATTCGTATATTCCAGAACCAGTAAGAGATACCGATAAACCATTTTTGATGCCAATTGAGGATGTATTCAGTATTACAGGTCGTGGAACCGTAAGTACAGGTAGAATTGAACGTGGTGTTGTTAATGTTGGTGATGAGGTTGAAATCGTTGGTATGACAGAAGATGAAACTAAGAAGACAACTGTAACTGGAGTTGAGATGTTTCGTAAGTTGCTTGATTCTGGGCAAGCTGGAGATAACGTTGGTGCATTATTAAGAGGTGTTG
>DBHX01000017.1:0-38105 GCA_002296285.1 bacterium UBP8_UBA817 | reverse complement strand
TTAAGAGGTGTTGAAAGAGATGATATCTTAAGAGGACAGGTCTTGTGTGCACCTGGTTCAATTAAGCCTCACAGAAAGTTTGAAGCTGAGGTTTATGTTCTTAAAAAAGAAGAGGGCGGACGTCATACGCCATTCTTTAAGGGGTATCGTCCACAATTCTACATTAGAACGACAGACGTAACAGGTGAAGTTTTATTGCCAGAAGGTACAGAGATGATTATGCCTGGAGATAATACAAAGTTAACCATTAACTTAATTACACCGGTTGCTTGCGAAGAAGGTTTGCGCTTTGCTGTTCGTGAAGGTGGAAGAACTGTTGGCGCGGGTGTTGTAACTAAAATTATTGAATAGAGAGAAAAGTCGTGTCAGCAAATACAGCAACAAAGAAGAAGACAACACAGACAAAAAAACCGCAACAGAAGATACGTATTCGGTTAAAATCATTTGATCATCGTTCATTAGATACAGCTACAGTTAAAATTGTAAATACAGCTGAGAAATCAGGTGCTAAGGTAGTGGGGCCAATCCCACTACCGGTCAAAAAGAAAGTTTGGTGTGTGTTGAAATCACCTCATGTAAATAAGCGTGGTGGTGAACATTATGAAATTAGAATTCATAAAAGATTAATTGAAATTATTGATCCGCCATCAACAACAATTGATGCATTAATGGGAATTGATTTAGCATCTGGTGTTGATATAGAGATTAAATTAGTATAGTAGAGACAAAAAAATGAAAAATGTTAAACAGTTTTTAGTAGGAAAAAAGATCGGAATGACTCAAGTTATCGATGAGAATGGCAAGGTTGTTCCAGTTACCGTTGTCAAGGCGTATGAGAATGAAATCGTTGGTGTCCGCACTTTAGAAAAGGATGGCTACAATTCAGTATGTATTGGTTATGATGAGATTGATGAAAAAAAATTGTCCAAACCACAGAAAGGTCAGTTTAATTCAGGTGCAAAATATCGTCATATTAAAGAGTTCCGAGTTGAAGCTTCCGATTCATTTGAGTTAAATTCAAAAGTTGATTTTTCGACATTTGAAATTAAAACAAAATTTAATCTTCAATCTAAGACAATAGGACGGGGATTTACGGGGTCCATTAAAGCTTGGAATCATCAACGAGGTCCAATGTCTCATGGCTCTAAAAATCATCGGTTAATTGGGTCTATTGGACAAGCTACAACACCTGGTAACGTTAAAAAAGGAAAAAAGATGCATACGCGTTATGGTAATGAAACTGTAACAATTATGAATTTAGAACTCGTTCTAATTGATGGTCAGTATTTGTTTTTTAAAGGTGCTGTCCCTGGTAAAAGTAATACAGTTTTTATTACAGGAGTTAATTAATTATGAAGTATCAAATTAAGACATTGGATTTGACTACAAATAAAATGGCAGAAACATCTTTTGAATCCTTAGAGATAAGCGATAATTTAAAACATAATGTTTTTCTCATTTATAATAATCAGAAAAAAGATCGAATTGTATACTCTTTTACTAAGTCAAGATCAGATTTTGATTCAGGAGGAAAAAAGCCTTTTCGTCAAAAGGGGACTGGAAGAGCCCGTCAAGGAACCTCTCGTTCACCCTTGAAAGTTGGCGGTTCAGTAATTTTTGGTCCAAAACCACGAAATGTTAAACGTAAATCCAATGATAAGTTTTTATCCTCAAATTTAACTCAGTTATTATTATCGAAACTAGAGACTTCATTAATATGTAAAAAAACAACCAATGTTACAAAAGTGAAAGACTTTATTGGTCACATTGAGATGGGTAAGACATATTTATTTGTTATGGATGTAAATTCCTCGGAGGATATTCAGTTGTTTTCTAGAATTAAAAATATTCCAAATATCTATTTTAATACTGTAAATTCAATCGTTATTGAAGATGTCATACGTGCTGAAAATATTATCTATTCAGAGTCCTCATTTAATGGTTGTTTCAATCAAGAAGGGAGTTGATAATGATTAAGCGAATGTTAATTACTGAGAAAACATCACAATTAAATGAACGTAATTGTTATGTTTTTTTGGTGGATGAAAATACAAATAAAATAGAGCTCAAAAATTTTATTTCAAAAAAATATAATGTAAAGGTTTCTAAGGTTAATATTTTAAAGAAGCTTGGTAAAAAAGTAAGACGAGGCAGAGTTACGGGTTTCACTCAAACCTACAAGAAAGCCTATGTTTTTACTGATGAACGAATTGCTTCTCTTGAGGAGGCAAGTTAATGGCAACTAAGAAATACAAACCGAATACCCCAGGAATGCGCAATAAATCCACTTTAACTTATGATGAGATTACTACGAATGTTCCTTATAAGTCTTTACTTAAAAAAGTTAAAAAATCCGCGGGTAGAAATAATTATGGTAATATAACTGTTCGGCATCAAGGTGGTGGAGTTAAACGGAAGTTTAGGTTGATTGATTTTAAAAGATCTAACACTTCGAATGGTGTTATTGAATCTATTGAATATGATCCAAATCGTTCAGCCCTGATATGCTTGGTGAAATTTACCAATGGAGATAGGCAGTATATTTTAGCTCCAAAGGGAATATCTGTTGGTGATTCAATACAAACAGGAGAGGATGCTGATATAAATATTGGTTCATGCTTGAAATTATCTAATATACCCGTAGGTTCCCAAATCCATAATATTGAATTAACACCTGGAAAGGGAGCTCAGCTTGTTCGTTCAGCTGGTGCTAATGCAATATTAATGGCTAAATCAAGTAAACATGCAACCATTAAGCTTCCATCCGGTGAAATCCGATTGGTACTTTTAGAATGCAAAGCAACTTATGGTAAAGTCTCTAATGAGTCTTATTCTAATAAGCGTTATGGTAAAGCTGGGATTAAGCGAAAACTAAATATTCGTCCGACTGTAAGAGGGGCTGTCATGAATGCTGCTGATCATAAACATGGTGGTGGTGAAGGTAGAGCTCCCGTAGGTTTATCTGAACCAAGAACTGCTTATGGTAAAAAAGCAAATATTAAAACTCGTTCACGTCGTAAAAGTTCCAAGCATATAGTTCGAGCAAGAAAGAGGTAGATTATGGCACGTTCATTAAAAAAAGGTCCGTTTGTTGATGATCATTTAATAAAAAAGATTGATGATCTCAATGCGAAAAATGAAAAAAAGATAATTAAGACATGGTCGAGACGAAGTACAATTGTTCCGAGTATGATTGGTCATACGATTGCTGTATATAATGGGAAAAAGCATATCCCAGTTTATATTAATGAAAATATGATTGGTCATAAGCTTGGTGAGTTCAGTTTTACACGTTTATTTAAATCTCATTCTGGAAATAGGTAATAGATATGGCTAAAAAGAAAGATAAAATAGTAATTAATAAAGAAGTGAATGCGTCAGTTAAATATGTGCGTGTATCCCCTTATAAATTAAGAAAAGTGGCTGATATTGTACGTAATTTACCGCCTTCTGTTGCACTTCAACAACTTAAGTTAATGCCACAAAAATCAGCTGGTATTCTATATAAATTGTTTCATTCATGTGTTTCTAATGCTGTAAATAATTTTTCATTGGATGAGTCAACGCTAAAGACATCTAAATTAATTGTTAATGAGGGCCCTAAGCTAAAACGTTCACAACCTAGAGCCCGAGGTCGTATTTTTGGAATACTCAAGCCATATTCTCATGTAGAGTTAACCATGGTAAGTCAAGGAGAAGAATAAATGGGTCAAAAAGTTAATCCCCGAGCATTACGTTTAAAAGGTGTGCAAGAATTTTTAAATAATTGGTTTTCTCTTGATAATTATGCTTCTTTTTTACAAGAAGATGTTGAAATAAGAAAATTTATTGAAAAAAATATTCGTCGTGCTTTTATTTCAAAAGTCCTCATTCGAAGAAAAGGTTCCGATAAAGTTTTATTAGATATTCATACTTCTAAACCTGGCATAATTCTTGGTAAGGGTGGGGATTCCATCAATGCTTTTAGAGAGTTGATATCTAAAAACTTTAAAAAACAGTTTATAATCAATGTTATTGAGGAGAAGTCCCCAGATAAAAGTGCTAAACTACTTTCTGAATTGGTCGCGGCACAATTGGAAAAACGTATACCTTTTCGACGTGCTATGAAAATGGTTGTTCAATCTGCGTTAAAGGCTGGTGCAGAAGGCATTCAAGTGAAGTGTTCTGGACGTTTGGGTGGTGTTGAGATTGCACGTAATGAGTGGTACCAAAAGGGCCGGATGCCTTTGCATACTATTCGTGCAAAAATTGATTATTACTTTACAGAAGCAAATACAGTTTATGGAAAAATTGGTGTTAAAGTATGGGTCAACCATGGTGAGGTCATTAAAGATCCGAAATCGATATCATCAGATGTAAAAGCTTTTGATATGAAACAGGAGGCTCCTTATGTTAATGCCTAAAAAAACAAAGTTTAGAAAGTTTCAACGAGGTCGTAACCGTGGAAAAGCTCAATCTGGAAATAAAATAAGTTTTGGCGAATATGGGTTACTGGCACTTGAACAATGTTGGATGACTCAACGTCAAATTGAATCAGCTCGTAGAGCCATGACACGATATATTAAGCGTGGCGGTAAAGTATGGATACGAATTTTTCCTGATAAAAGTGTAACAAAAATACCAGCTGAAACTCGCATGGGAAAAGGAAAGGGCGCCCCTGAATATTGGGTAGCCGTTGTTAAACCAGGTCATGTTCTCTTTGAGTTGAGTGGTGTGCCCGAAGATGTTGCCAGAGAAGCACTTCGTTTAGCTGCTCATAAGCTTCCAATTAAGTCAAAATTTATTAAAAAAGAAGTCTGGGATTAATTATGAAAATAAATGATTTAAGAAAATTAAAAGATGAAGAGCTAAACGCTAAAATAAAAGATTTAAGTACTGAATACCTTGACAAAAAGTTTTCAATTCTTAATAATTCATTAAGTGATACTTCTGTATTACGTAAAATAAGAAAAGATACTGCTCGTATTCATACGATAATTAACGAAAGGAAAGGTCATGAGTAAGTCTTTACAACAAAAGCAAGGAATTGTTGTATCTAAATCTGGCGATAAAACAATTAAAGTGAGTGTGAAAACACGTAAACGTCACCCTTTTTATAAAAAGGTTGTTAATGTTACATGGTCAGCTTTGGTACATGATGAAAAAAATGAAGCAAAAGTTGGTGATTACGTTAATTTTGTTTCATGTCGTCCCTTAAGTGCAAAAAAAACCTGGCGTTTGATTAATATTCAAGGAGCGAACTCATGATTCAACAAGAGTCCTTACTAAGTGTAACAGATAACTCTGGTGCAAAAGAAATTCTTTGTATAAGAGTTGTTGGTTCAACTGGTAAACGATATGCTTCCTTGGGTGATGTAATTATAGCCACTGTTAAAAAAGCCAATGTTGCTGGAAACGTAAATAAATCAGATATTGTTAAAGCCGTTGTTGTGAGAACAAAAAGAAAGAAACGTCGTGCTGATGGTACGGTTATCAGTTTTGATGACAATGCTGCGGTAATTATTGGTGAAGATGGTAATCCTAAAGGTACACGAATTTTTGGACCAATTCCAAGAGAATTGAGAGAGAAGAATTTTATGAAAATTATATCTCTTGCGAAAGAGGTAATTTAAGGAATTAATTATGGCTTATCGATTAAAAAAGGATGATTTAGTAAAAGTAATTGCTGGAAAAGATAAAGGCAAAGAGGGCAAAGTTGTTGAGGTAGATCATAAAAATAACAGAGTTGTTGTTGAAGGTGTTAATATCAGTAAAATGCATAAGAAAAAAACAGAAAAATCAGATGGTGGTATTATAGAAGTCTCAAGATCTATCCATCAATCTAATGTCTCTTTACTTTGCCCTGATAAAAAGGTTCCAACTAAAGTTGGGTTTAAAGCAATTAAAGATGGAAATAAGAAACGATTTTCGAAAGTTTCTGGAGCTACATTTTAAGGATTTATTATGAAAGATATTAATCAAGTTATATTAGACGCACAAAAAAAATTAAATGATAAATTTAAGTATGCCAATGTACATCAGGTACCCAAGATTGAAAAAGTTGTCATTCATCGAGGTTTAAGTGAGGCATTAACCAATTCTGCAGTTTTAGAAAAAACTTTTGAATTGTTTTATGCAATAACCGGTCAAAAACCTGTATTTACTAAAGCAAAAAAATCCATTTCTAATTTTAAGTTACGAGAAGGACAAGTTGTCGGTTGTAAAGTGACATTAAGATCCAAGAAAATGAATAACTTTTTAAGCAATCTTCTGTATCTATCACTTCCGAAGATTCGTGATTTTAGAGGGATTAGCAAACGTGGATGTGATCAGTTTGGAAATTTTTCTTTTGGTATTAAGGATGATTCTATTTTTCCCGAATCTAATACTGAGTTAGATCGATTGCGTGGAATGGATATTACGATTTGTACTACTTCAAAATCAAAAGAAGAGTTACTATTTTTATTAGAAAGTATGGGCTTGCCATTTAAGGCAAATTGAGAGGTTAGATATGGCTAAAAAATCAATGGTTGTAAAGAATAAACGTAAAAAAGGTGTACAGCATCGGAATCGATGTAGCTTATGTGGTCGACCCAGAGGTTATATCCGGTTCTTTGGCATTTGTCGTATATGTTTTCGTAATTTAGCTACATCAGCACAACTGCCTGGTGTAACAAAGTCATCTTGGTAAAGGAGTAATCTAATGACAGTTATAGATCCTATTGCAGATATGTTTACACGAATTCGAAATGCACAAATTGTTTCCTTTGATTCAATTTCATTTCAGTATTCAAATATAAAATGTGAGATTGCAAAAATATTAACCAATGAAGGTTACATTAATGGTTATGAGATTGTTAATGATGATTTAAATAAGCGCTTAATCAAATTGTCTTTAAAATATGATAAAAATGGTAAGCCCTTAATTGAGAGCATTCGCCGAGTAAGTAAACCTTCTAAACGAGTTTACACTAAGAAAAAAGATATTTATAAGGTTCTAAATGGATTTGGAACACTTATTTTATCAACGTCCAAGGGTATTTTGTCGGGTAAAGAAGCTCGTATCAAAAATCTTGGTGGAGAAGTTATAGGAGAGGTCTACTAATGAGTAAATTAGCTAGAAAGCCGATTGATATCTCTAACGTTGAAGTTACTTATGAGCAACGCAACCTATCAATTAAAGGAAAGCACGGTCAACTGAATATATTTCTTGTTCATGGTGTTGATCTTGATGTAACCAATGACCAGATCACCGTATCTGCTGTAAAGAAAGATATGCTGGGTCTTTATTGTGCACTGATTAAAAATATGATTAATGGTGTTCAAAACTTATGTAAAGAGGATTTGGTTTTAAAGGGAGTAGGGTATCGTGTATCGTTATCTAATAACAAATTGAATTTCAATTTAGGATATTCTCACCCTGTTTCTTATACTATACCTGAAGGGATTACTGCTGAGATTCCGAGTCAAACTGAAATTAAATTATCGGGTGTAGATAAACAGTTGGTCGGTCAGGTAGCTGCAGAAATAATTAAACTCCGGCCGGCAAAAAAAGACCCATACAAGGAAAAGGGCATTAAAAGAGTTCGTGATCGTATTATTAAGAAAGTTGGAAAGAAGGTAAAGTAAGATGAGTACTAAAAAATATCGTTTATTAGTTAAGAAAACTTTACATCATGTATATGCTTCAATATTAGATGAAAATCAAAATATCGTAGCAACCAGTTCTACGTTATCTCTTAAATTTAAGCAAGCAAATGTAGAAAATTGTTTTAAACTTGGTCAGGATATAGGTTCTAAGGGAAAAAAATTAAAAATCAACTCGATCTATTTTGATCGCAATGGAATACTATATCATGGTCGAATTAAATCTTTGGCAGATGGTGCTAGAGATGCAGGATTGGAGTTTTAAAAATGTCATATACAGCTACAGATGATTCACAAGATAAATTATTTGAAAAATTAATAAAAATAAATCGTGTTACTAAAGTTAATAAGGGCGGTAAAAAACTTGGGTTTAGAGCCTTCGTTATTGTAGGTGACCAAAGAGGTACGGTTGGCCTAGCCACATCTAAATCTAAAGAAGTACCAATGGCCATTAAACGGAGCATTGAAAAAGCAAAAAAAAATATGCACCAAATCAATGTTGTGGATGGGACAATTCCTCATCGTATCGTCGGAGAATTTAAAGCTTCTAAAGTTGTCTTACGTCCAGCACCTGAAGGGACAGGAGTAATTGCTGGTGGCTCTATTCGAATACTTCTTGAATCTTTAGGTATTGAAAATGTTGTTGCTAAATCGATTGGATCCAATAATTCACTTAACATGGCTAAAGCGGCACTTAACGGACTTTTAAAGCTTAAAAGTCAAGCTGATGTTGAAGAACGACGGGGTGTTAAATTAAACTTCCGAAATACTATTAAAGAGGAGACATCTGATGACACAGACAAAGACTAAGGCAAAAAAAACAGTTGAAAGTAAAGTTGTTGAGCCTTCAGCAGTTTCTATTATCACATTAAATACAATGGTTGCTTTTCCCGATTCGACAAAAAAGAGAAAGCGAGTAGGCAGAGGTAATGCTTCCGGTTATGGAGGGGAATGTGGTCGTGGTCATAAGGGTCAAAAGTCACGGTCTGGTTTTTCTCGTAAGCGTGGTTTTGAAGGTGGTCAGAATCCTTTGTATAAACGAATACCAAAAAAGCGTGGTTTTACTAATATTTTCAAGAAACATTACCAAATCATTAATTTAGAAAATCTTAATTACTCTCGCTTTACTGATACAATTGAACTTAAGCATTTACTTGATTTTAATCTTGTTAGTAAATCTGGCTTCGTTAAATTTGTTGGAAATGTACCGGAAGGTTTCTCTATTAAATCTATAGAAACGCATGCAATTTCAAATTCTTTAAAAACAAATTTAGAAAAATTGGGTTGTAACGTTATACTATTAGATTAATGGAACGTTTACTTTCTATATTTAAATATAAAGATTTACAAAAAAAATTAATTTACACATTATTAATGTTATTATTCTACCGATTGGGATCACATATTCCTATTTCAGGAATCGATTTATCGGATTTAAATAACCTTGTTAACTCAAATAGTCTCATTTCATTTATTGATCTTTTCTCTGGGGGCTCTTTAAGTCGGTTTTCTATATTCGCTTTAGGAATACTACCTTACATTAATGCATCCATTATCATGCAATTAATGTCTTTTGTTATTCCTGAACTTAAGTCTATCCTTGAAGAAGGCGAGGCGGGTAGAAAGCGTATTTCTCAACTTACACGATATATTACCGTTGTTTTAGCTCTTATTCAGGCATTGGTGATTACTTTTGGTTTTAAGTCTTTTATTTTACCGAATGTTTCTTTTGGATTTTTTCTTATTTATTCTGTTATTGGGTTGGTGGCCGGTGCTTGCTTAGTTATGTACATTGGCGAATTAATGACTGAAAATGGTATTGGTAACGGGGCGTCGATTTTAATATTTATTGGCATTATTTCACAAATGCCTTTTTATATTAAAAATACATATGGACTCATTCAGTCAGGTACCAATCCAATTAGTGTATTTGCTATGATTGCTGTATTGGTTTTTATTATATTTTCAATTGTTATCATACAAGAAGCCCAACGTAAAATTGGTGTTCAATATGCAAAACGCGTTGTAGGAAGAAAGATGTATGGCGGTCAATCTACGTTTATTCCATTGCGGTTGATCCAGGGAGGCGTGCTTCCAATTATTTTTGCATCAGCTTTATTGCAATTTCCCTTGGTTATTTCCAATTTCATACCTGTAGAAATGATTAAAGCTTTTTTTGCAAAGTATTATACATACGATGGGATTTTGTATAATGGGCTATTTTGCTTTCTTATATTTTTCTTTACTTATTTTTATACAGCAATTTCATTTAGCCCGGTTGAATTATCACAAAATATTAAAAAGTATGGTGGTTTTATAATGGGCGTTAGGCCAGGTAAACCTACCGAAAAATTTTTGGAATCAATTGTAACTAAATTAACATTTTTTGGAGCTACATTTTTATCATTAATTGCGTTAATTCCGATTGTTGCCGCTGCGACAACCAATGTCAATAGTTTTATGGGGTTGGGTGGAACTGCATTGTTAATTATTGTCGGTGTATCGTTAGATCTGCTGAAACAAATTGATAGTTTTATACTTCAAAAAGAGTATGAGGGGATGGTTAATTAATGAATATTTTAGTATTTTTTGGACCGGCAGGCTCCGGAAAGGGAACTCAGGCTCAGTATCTTAAGGATGAGTTTAATTATTCACATCTTTCAACGGGTGATCTGTTAAGAGCTGAAGTAAAGTCGGGATCAGATTTAGGAATTCAAGTGAAAAATATTATAGAGTCCGGTGACTTGGTATCTGATGATGTTATTCTTCAAATAATTAAAGATAAGATTTTAACGATCATTGAAGAAAATAATACCCCTGGAATAGTTTTTGATGGCTTTCCTAGAACAATAGATCAAGCACGAGCTTTTGATCAGTTATTGAACTCTATTGATCTTACTTTAAATCACGCGGTTTATTTTGACTTAGCATTAGAGACAAGCATACAACGTATTTCAGGGCGTCAAATAGATTCTCGAACGAATATGGTGTATCACAAGGAATCTAATCCGGCACCCATTGATGTTCAACCATATTTAATTACTAGAGAGGATGATAATCCCGAAAAAGTAAAACATCGCTATCAGGTTTATCAAAATGAAACTCAACCATTAATTAAACATTATTCTGATCAGTTATTGACGATTGATTGCATGAAAAGTATCGATGATATTCATCAATTGTTTGATGAGCTTGTTCATTCTTTGCAAATTTCAGTTTAATGGCTTTAAATACTGATAAAATTAAATCGATGAGGATTGCTGGTAAAATACTGGCCAGCACTTTTTTACAGTTATCCGAATTTATTACTGAAGGTATTAGTGCTCGTCAAGTGGATTTATTTGCACAGTCTTATATTGAATCACAAAATGCTGTTCCTGGATTTTTAGGTTACCAAGGATATAAGTACACAACATGCATATCGAAAAACGAGGAAATTGTTCATGGTATTCCCGGTGATGATAAATTGTTTTATGACGGGGATATTGTTTCTATTGATATTGGTGTTAAATATAATGGATTCTATGCGGATGCTGCTCGAACTTTCTTGATAGGGGACGTGTCTGAAGAAGCTAAATTTTTAGCACAGGTAACAGAAACCTCTTTTTTTGAGTCCATGAAAGGCATTTCTGCCGGTTCAAGATTGGGGGATATTTCGAATGGTATTCAGTCTTATGTTGAATCTCATGGTTTAACAATTGTTAAAGATTTATATAGTCATGGGATTGGGGCTTCACTTCATGAGGAGCCTTTAATCCCCAATTATGGCAAAAAGGGCGCCGGGCTTCGACTAAAAGAAGGCATGACGTTTGCGATTGAACCAATGGTAAATCTGGGGTTACCCGGAATTGAAACACTTTCTGATGATTGGACAATAGTAACAGTTGATCGACAGTGGTCGGCACACTATGAAAATACGATTTTAATTACTGATGATGGGGTTGAGATATTAACACTTAATCCATAATTTGGATTTTTTTAAAATATTCTAAATAAACCATTGCGTAAACCATAAATTCGCGTTACATTGGTAGACTAAGAAAAGTCAATTGTATTATTTTTTATCGTGTAGTTAAGTAATAATAATGTTGACTTAATGTAAATAAAATTGAGGGTAACATGAAAGTAAGAGCATCCGTAAAAAAAATATGTGAAAAGTGTAGAGTTATTCGCAGAAAAGGCCGTGTTATGGTTATTTGTGTAAACCCGAAATGTAAGCAAAGACAAGGTTAGGAGGAATCATTAATGGCACGAATTGTTGGTGTTGATTTACCAAAAGATAAACGATTGATTATTGCATTAACTTATATATTTGGAGTTGGTCCTTTTTTAGCAAAGAAAATTATTACCCAGTTAAAATTAGATCCTTCCAAGAGAGTTAAGGATTTGGAAGAAAGTGAGATCGTTTCTATTCGTGAATTTGTTCGAACCTTTCAAGTTGAAGGTGACTTGAGAATTGACAATGTTCAGGATATTCGTAGACTTGGAGAAATAGGGTGTTACAGAGGTCGGCGTCATAAATTAAAATTGCCTTGCAGAGGTCAGAGAACGCATACAAATGCTCGTACAAAACGTGGTAAAAAGGTTGCCGTTGCTGGTAAGAAGAAGGCAGTTTAGGAGGTTCGTTGATGTCAACAAGTAAAAAAACAAAACAACAAGCACGTAAAATTTTAGTTGGTGTTGCACATGTGAAATCAACATTTAATAATACCATTGTGTCAATTACGGATTCGTCTGGGCATGTATTATCATGGGCATCTACAGGAATGCTGGGATTTAAAGGAAGTAAAAAAGGAACGCCTTTTGCTGCACAACAGGCTGCGGAACAAGCGGCCCAAAAAGCTGTTGAGATGGGGTTGTTAGAGGTTGATGTTAATGTTAAGGGGCCTGGTGCAGGACGTGAGACAGCAATTCGTGCATTACAGTCTGCAGGATTGGTGATACGTTCTATTACTGATCGAACGCCAATGCCACATAATGGCTGTCGTCCGAAAAAGCGTCGAAGAGTTTAATTGGAGGAATAAAATGAAGAATTTAGATACTTGGGTAAAATTTGAACAAAAAGATGCTAGTTATGGTGTTTTTGAGATGTCTCCATTGAATAGAGGTATGGGGTTAACCATTGGGAATTCTCTTAGAAGAGTTGTTTTATCTTCTTTGGAAGGGGTTGCTCCAATTTCCTTGAAAATAGATGGTGTTCGTCATGAGTTTGATGTTATTGAGGGTGTTCAAGAAGATATTCTTGATATTATTTTTAATATCAAGAGTGTGGTATTCAATATATTTGAAGATGAACCAACTCGTGAAATTTCATTGAATGTATCTGGTATTAAAGATGTTACTGCCGCTGATTTAATTCTTCCACCTGATGTGAATGTTATCAATCCAAATCAGCCATTGTTTTCAATAACAGATAAAAAAACCAGTATTAATCTTTCATTTATTATCGAGCGAAATATTGGATTTAGACCATCTGAAGATCAACGCCGATCCAAAGAAGATATTTCTACGATGTTTTTAGACTCTTCTTTTTCACCCATTGATCGCGTTAATCATACCGTAGAAGATACACGTGTTGGTCAGGACTTAAATTATGAAAAATTAAAAATTGAATTATGGTCCAATGGAAGTGTTTCAATTGAAGACTGCATGAAAAAGTCAGCATCAATATTAATGGATAGCCTGAGTTTGTTTGGTGAGTTAAATCGTCGGCCTGTATTTGAAGATGTTGATTTAGATTCACAGGGTGAAGATTTGTCTGCCGAGACAGTTTCAGAAAATAAGGTGTTTGATATTTCAGTAGAAGATTTGGAGTTATCTGCACGTTCTTTAAATTGTCTAAAGAAAGCCAATATCAATACTGTTGGTGAGCTGGTTGAAAAAGATTTAAATGATCTCTTTAACATTAAAAACTTTGGAAAGAAAAGTGCTGAAGAAATCAATTCTAAATTAAAAGAGTATGATTTAGCTTTAAGTGCATCAGAATAGGAAATACGATGAGACATAAAAAAGGAAATCGAAAATTAAGTAAGCCAACGGATCAAAGAATTGCATTATTACGTTCGTTAAGTTTGTCTTTTATTACTCATGAAAAGATTAAGACCACAGATGTAAGGGCCAAAGAAACACAAAAGTATATTGAGCGTTTAATTACTCTTGGTAAAAAAGGTGATCTTCATTCTAGACGTCAGGCCTTAAAGCTATTGCCAAATAAAGATGCGATCAAAAAACTATTTGATGTTATTGCAAAGAATTATGTTGATCGAAATGGTGGTTATACACGTTTAGTAAAACTAGGGTTTCGTCGAGGTGATGCGTCTCCTGTTAGTTTGCTTGAATTTGTATAATTTATATTAATTAATACGTGTCGTCGTATCGGTATCTCTTTTGCATTTCGTATCATGGGTATGCATTGGCAGGCTCGCAAAAACAACCTGATCAAAATACAGTATATGGATTAATTGAGCAATCATTACAAAATCTTTTTAAACAACCCATTGCTTGTATTCCTTGTGGTCGTACTGATGCTGGGGTTCATGCTGAGCAGTCGTATTGTCACTGTGATTTTTCATTTGCATTTGAGCCAGCGATGGTTATTGCTTCATTGAATGCCGCATTGAACCCTTACGGGATTCAAGTAAAACATATTCAAGCTGTGTCCAATGATTTTCATTCCTTGAGTTCTGCATTTTCTCGAACGTATCAATATTTTTTTACAGTAGACAATCATTTGCCAAATTACTTACTGCATTCAGTCTCAATGATGAATCATCCGTTATTGTTTATTCCTACTGACGATGAGTTGTCGTTTTTGTTGAATGGGCAACGTAATTTTTTTACCCTTTCTAATAGAGGATCCGATTCAAAATCCACGATACGGCGCATAGACTCAATTGCTCTTTCTGATAAAACGTATCACTCTTTGTTTGATTCATCGTTTAAAATTTATTGCTTTGAAATTACTGCAAATGGATTTTTGTATAAAATGGTTCGACATATTGTTGGAATACTCTTGCATTCTATGATGAATTTTACTAATATGAGTAGACTATATGACTATTTAATAGTTAATCGGCCACTTGTATATTCTTTAGCTCCGGTTCAAGGGTTACATTTGACTGATGTTAATTATAATAATGATACTAAGGTGGTTAAGTCATGAAAAAGAAACAAATTAAATCATTTTATCCTAAAAAAGATTCGCTTCCTGAATCTTGGGTTTTGTATGATGCAAATGATAAAGTATTGGGTCGTGCTGCGACTGATATTTCATCCATTGTATTAGGTAAAAACTCGCCAACTTATACCCCAGGTGTTTTCAATCAACAATATGTTGTTGTCATTAATGCAGAAAAGATTCGTGTTACAGGGAAAAAAATGACAGCCAAAACATACTATTCTCACTCTGGGTATCCTGGTGGATTAAAAGAAACAAAGCTTAAAGCTATGATGGAAAAAAAACCAACCGAGGCGTTAAGAAAAGCCGTCAATGGTATGTTGCCACATAATTCATATGGGCGTAAATTACAGACCAAGGTTTTATATTATGCCGGGGAAGAGCATAACCAGCAGGCACAAAAACCAGTGGAGTATTCAAAAGGATAGATTATGACTGAAAAGAAAAAACCAAAAAAAGTAACCGCAAAAAAGACAACAAAGCCAAGCGCAGAAAAAAAAGCCGCGGTTAAGAAAAAGATAGTCGTCAAAAAATCTCCGAAGAATCTTGAAACTTCGACGAAGGCGGCTTCAACCAAAGTGCCTGAAAAGGTAGTGAAAAAGATAGAGCCCATAAAAGTTTTAGATGATGCTATTTATGCGACTGGACGACGTAAAGAGTCTACGGCAAAAGTATGGATATTCAAAGGGACGGGTGTTGTAAAGATTAATCATTCCGATCCATTGCAATATTTAAGTTCTCAGCGTTTATTGGATAAAGTATTAACTCCAATGAATTTGGTCAGTTTAACGGGTAAGTATGATGTTCGTATTGATGTTACAGGTGGTGGTTTAACCGGCCAAGCTGAAGCGGCGACACTCGGTGTTGCAAGAGCCGTATTATCTATTAGTGAAGACTTTAGATCGGTTTTACGAGAGAATGGGTTATTAACTCAGGATAGAAGAGAGAAAGAGCGGAAAAAATATGGAAAACGCGGTGCTAGAAAAAGTCCACAATTCAGAAAACGATAAAGACTATACGTTTAGAGTTCGAACTTATAATAAGGTTTCATCCAAGGGCCTTGATATCTTTCCCTTAGATTCATTTGAAATTGCTTCAGACATTGATAAGGCTGATGCTTTTGTTTTAAGAAGTTTTAAGTTACATGATGAGGAATTTCCAAGTACATTAAAAGCCATTGGACGAGCTGGTGCTGGTGTAAATAATATTCCAACTGAAAAATGTACTGATTCAGGCATTGTTGTTTTTAATACCCCAGGCGCTAACGCGAATGCGGTTAAAGAGCTGGTTGTTGCGGGGTTATTGTTGTCATCAAGAGACATTATTGGTGGCATCGATTATGTTAAATCAATTTCCAATGAAGGAAATGAAATCCCGTCTTTAGTTGAAGCGAATAAGGCTCAGTTTAAAGGGTATGAAATTGCAGGGAAGACATTGGGCGTGATTGGATTGGGTGCGATTGGATTGCAGGTGGCCAATGCAGGGTTAGCCATGGGAATGCAAGTTCAAGGGTATGATCCTTTTATTTCTGTAAATGCCGCTTGGGAATTATCGAGTGATGTTACGCGATCGGGCAGTTTGGAGCGTTTGATTCGAGAATCTGATTTTATCAGTGTTCATGTTCCATTCAGTGATAAAACCAAAGGGTTTATTAATTCCGATCGAATTCAAATGATTAAAAAGGGTGCAACGTTATTAAATTTCTCAAGAAATGAGCTGGTTGATGAAGAAGCCATGATTGAGGCATTAAATTCTAGGCATGTGTTTAAGTATGTTACAGACTTTCCAAACCCATTGCTAGTTGATAATTCTCATGTAATATCAATTCCACACTTAGGGGCATCAACCGCAGAAGCTGAAGATAATTGTGCGGTGATGGTCTCCAACCAATTAAAAGAATTTTTGTTAAATGGAACCATTACCAACTCCGTTAATTTTCCAGCCAGTTATTTGGAACGCTCGACACCATATCGTGTTACCATTGTAAATAAAAACGTTCCCAATATTATTGGACAAATTACCTCGGTAATTGCGGATGCTAGCATTAATATATCTGAAATGGTAAATAAAAGTCGTGATGATATTGCTTATAATATGATTGATTTAGATAAGGAACCTTCTCAGGAAACAATCGATAAGCTCTTGGCTGTTGACGGCGTTATTCGTGTGCGTCAATTGCCGCATCATGAGTTCAGTTGACGCAATTTCTTCTTGGATTTTATCGTCATAACCATCAAATAATATCAGTATACTCTGACAGCCCTTTTTTTAAGGATGATCGGTTTTCGGATGGCTATCGGGCGATTATTAATCCCGTAACCTTTTCAAAGACACGTTCGGAGTGGTTAACCATACCCAATATATATTCATCGCATCCACTATTGGATGAGATATTAAATCAGCAACGAGTATTTCATACATCACCCAATCCTGATGACTCTGATCAATTGGTGGGGGATTATTCTATTGGGGTGTTGATGCATGTGCCCATTCATGATCCGTCCATGGCTCGGACGGGAGTTTTGGTATTTCAAAAGGAGGGCGTTTGGGAACCGGTGATTGTTCACTTTAAGGATCAGCCATATATTGTGGAATGCAAAGGTGTTGGCTCTGGTATTGGTGGATATTCATCCGTGCATTCAAGAACTCAAGCGGGTACAACAAAAACTCATGAACGAGTCACCGGTGGGATGCTAAAACCCTCCATGGAAAAAGAATTTGAAAATTTGTTGCGCATTAATTCTTTTTATGACTTCACATTGGACTCTATATTGCCATTGGCCTGCATTGGATTTGAATATTCTAATTCTGATCATGCTTTTCCACTTGGGTTGATGCTTCGGTTGACCCCATCCAATATTCGTTGTAGTTATTCTCAATTTGGTGAGTTCAATCAGCATAAGATGGTACCCGGTCAGGTGTATTCAATTTTCTCAACCATTAATGATCAACTATTTAAGGCTGGATACCGCCATCAAAATTTAAATTCCAATAACTTATGTTTTTTAAAACCTGGTCATTTTGTCATTACTGATTATGAGGAAATGGATTCTATATACCAGTCCCCCGCTTCATTGGATTCAGAAACGGATTCATTGCCAATGTATTTGAAAGTTTACCCATTTCGATACACTCATCAGGCGGATTACTCAACGGCGGATTGTCATCAATTCTATGCCCCGAAATATGCTCATCAAGAAATACAATGTTCATTTAATTTATCACACGCCACCCTTCGTGAATATTATCACGCATCGGCTTCTTTTCTTGGTTCAGAGTATTTTAATGGGTCATTGGTGTCATGGGTGACTGATTATTTAAAACCGTTACTTAAGTCGCAATATGACTGTTTGGTGGATTGTAAAGATGAGGTGATGGCCAATGGCTCCACGAAGGATCTCATTACCTCTTACATGGAAGCATTTGATTTAAATCGTCAACAAGAACACGGCATTGGTGAATTTCGAATGAAATCTTCGTTGTCAGTATTTTTTGTATTGCCCATTGACCTTGGTCTATCAGAAATTAATCGGCGAATTCGTCATCTTGAATCGTTGTTTCGTCACATTGATTATTTGGTGAGACATGATGCGTTTTTTAATGTTAGATCCAACTATCAAACCCCTTTTTTATTAATATCCGATGTCATTGATTATTGGGATATTCACTTATTAATGTTTCCTTTTTTGCAATGGGTATCTCATTGGCGTTATTTTTTAGAGGCCAACTATGGTCAGTTAAATGCCCCCTTAGTGAATCGTTTGGTCGAACGATTGTGTAATGATTTAATAAATCCGAAAGATCTTTATGTGAATTTTATTTCATCTAAAGATGCTTTTATTTCGTATATTACCAAACCTTAGTTAGGATGAATGAAGAGATGTCTTCTGAATATTTTCAGGAATATCATTTAAATATTTAATGGTGTTGGCCAAAACTTCAGCACTTATTTCCAGAATCATTCCTCGATTGTCATTTTCGATGGTTGATAATTCGATTGAAAGTTGAACCAGGTTGTGGAGATGATCGTTCCCTTCTGTATATAGTGTTAAAAAGATATGTTTATCGGTTGGTGAAACCTTGGGCTCTGATGATGAGCGTTTAAGGACGGGTAATATTTGCTTGATTGACTTTGAATAGGAATCACACAGTGATAGCACTTGCGCTTTAATGGTTTCTTCCGCTTTATCATACGAATCAAATGGTTGTGTCATTATGCTTTTCCAGCGACCTCCATGATTTGTGTCAAAAATTTGTTGGTCATTGTTAATGCGGCTTGTGTTGCATTGTAGCCCCGTTGAAGTTGAATCCCAACAATGGTAGTTTCTGCTGGATTTACGTTGGATGATTCCGATGACCCCCCGATTACATTGCCTAAGTTTTCTTCCCCAGATACACCATAATATGTGATACTTCCTGATTTTAAGGTTACTGTAAATGTATTTCCTTGACCTTGGGTCATTTGAGAAGGGTTTGGGACGTACCCCAATGCCAGTTGAAAGAGTTGCTCACCTTCCGGCAATTCTTCTGTTGTGCTGCCATTGTCTAATGCGCTTTTTCTTGCCTGATAGTTGGACATTAGAACCCCATTGTCTTCAAATCCAACATCAGATAAATTGGTGTTATTGGGATCTAACGTTATATCGACCAGTTGTGTTTTATCTGGTGCTCCATTGACCATTTTATATCCTTTAACTTTTCTTCCAAAAACATCAATGAGTGATCCGTCGGCAGCAAATATAAAATCACTGGCCCGAGTGAGCAGCTGTTGATTTGAATTCTCCGCCTGTAAGATGAAAAAACCTTGGCCACTAATGGCGGCATTTGTGGGTTGGGCTGTTTTAATTCCCCCTTGGCTCATGTCGTAGCCCATTGGGATTAATGTCACACCTTGGTTCATGGTTTGCGTATTTGCTCCGCCATAGCGCCCATGTTGCCCACCAATGGAGCGAACTTCACTATTAAATACGGATGCAAATGTATAACGTGATTGTTTGTATCCATCGGTTTGGAATGCTTGTGCATCTGCGGACAATAATGACATGGCATTCGAGGTTGCTGAGATGGAATTTTGTAACATTGGTAACGCATTAAACATATTTTTTTCCTTTCATTTTATGCCCCTTCATTTATGGTTGGTCGTTGTACGGGGGCCATTAAATTTTTAATTGTATCTTGAAAGTCATGGACTTGAATCTCTGATTTAATTCGGTCAATGACAGCGGTTAGGTGTTTAATTTTTCTTGAAATGGAAATGTGTTTGTGAACCTCAGCCATCTCTTTTAATTGTAATAGCTCTTCTTTCATTAATCCATACATTTCTCGATATGTATTTTCTTTGATTCGTTGAATTTCCTCTGGGTTTACTCCATGGTTGACTTTTCGTAATTGTGATAAGAAAAAAGCTTTCTTTTTTCGCAATACACCATATTCAGATCCGGTTAAGCTTGGCAATGTGGCTTCTTCTCGAAATATAAAATGCAGTTCTTCCTTAAATTGATTGGCGGCCAAAAACTCACCTTGTTTTTTAAGGTTATTTTCTTTCTCCTCTGTGTAAAATCCAAGTTTAATCATGCCATTTCGGCATTTTTTTACTTTAAAGTGAATATCTATTTTATTTCTTAAACTGGGATGAAGTGCTTTCATCATATATAAATAACGAAGTTTATCGTCCAAGGCTTCTTCTTGGGTTACAATGACTTTTTCGGATTGTTTTTGTTGTTGGGAATCGGTATTTGGTTTGGTGAACTCAGCCAACCCAAGATGATCAATTGCAGAGAAGATTTTTTCAGTTAATTCTTTTTCTGAAATGTTGACCCCTGCTGATTGGGCGGCTTTTTGAAGCTTGATCAGTTCTTCCGTAAATTCTTTTAATGTAATTTGGCCCAAGGATTGTTTTGTAAATTGAGAGACGGATTCTTCATATAAAAAATTTCCCAAGTCTTGCTTTGCTTGAAACTTTAATTTGTTCGAAGTTTCAGAAATATCCAATGGCAAATGTTTGTTGGATTGAAGATTTTCTAACATTTTTGTGGACGATTGAAACATTAATGATTGTTGGATACGCTCTTGCTTTGAGCTTGCTTTTGACATGTGAAAGTTGATGAGTTTTTGTTTTAGGTCATACACCATGTGCTGTTTGATGACTTGTGCAACTTTACTCGACATATGGTTAATTTCTGAATGTTTGATGCCTTTATTTAATAATTGTTGTTTTTGTTGGTCTAATTTTTGTTTGGCATTTGGATCTTGGCTTAGTGCATATTTGGACATTGATTGTGCGTATTCTTTAAGTTCGTTCTGGTTGATGTGTTGACGGTTTATTTTTTTTGGGTCTGTTTCCTTTTCTTTGCTGGTTGATTTAGTGGTTTTTAATGTTACACTATCGTTGTCATCCTCATCTTTACTGACTTCGAGAGTGTCTTTTTTGACTTTTTCAAGATCTTTTTTTTGAGTTGATTTTTGGGCACCAATTTTTGCTTGTAGCATTTCATTGGGCTCTTTGTCATGTTCAGCGTCCTGGAATTGGGTATGATTATACTCAGTTGATAAAGAGGCTTCATCGTGTGTGTTGAACTTCGGTGTGAAATATCGATCCATTTCACGATTGATTTCTTCTTCAAGTTCAGCATTGTGAATTTGCCCTTTTTCTTGCATGTGATCCATGCTTCGTTTGGTCAGTTGATGTTTTGCAATTTCAGATTGTTGGGATAATAACTGCTGAATCGTATTGTTTTCAATGGATGTTGCTGCGGTAGTGCTAATGATGCGTTGTCCCTGATTCAATTCTTTTTTTAATGATTCAATGGTTCCCATGGCTTCTTGATTGGCTGTGTTTATGTGATTTTGATTGTTAATTTTTTCGGCGCTCATCGGTTGACCTTTATGTTTGATGAATTGTATTTTTCAAACTTATTTTTTACGATACGTTGATGTTTTGTAGAATTATTTGAGAAATTGTTCAAAGCGCTCATTCGTTGCCCAACACGTTCAATGTAATAACTTAATTGTTTGATTTTTTTCTCTAAATCTTCGTGAGATATGCGGCTTACATCTGAAATTGAAATATCTGTCATTGAAAGTTCCTTATATAACTCAGATTTTGCTTTTCTTCTAATAAATCTCCTAAAATTCGTTGGACTTGGTCTTTTTTAATGGTATAAATTCTTTCTTTGGTGTAATATTCAGCTTCTCCATAATTGGCCATTTGTTTGATGAGTTGTTTTCTGAGTTCAGTTAACACTTTCACTCGACCCTTATCTTTTTTTGATTTTGTGAATATGGTTAACAGTTCTGCGTTGTATTCATTTTGTTCGAAACAGTCGATATTGTCTTGTATGGCTTTTTTTAATGACTCTTTCTTGAGCGTTTCAAGCGTGTTTGGATCAACGCCTAATAAGCTAAGTAGTGCAGCCACAATGCCAAATTTTAATTCAGAAAACTTTCCGATCATGGCGTTGTGAGATTTGGATTCAATAAAAAACTTTTGAAACTTTTGTTTAAATTGATCCACTTGTTGAGAGACATCTATTTTATATCCAAATAATGATAAAATGTGGTTGGATTGGCTGCTTACATCGTATAGAGAGTTAAATGAGATGGTTTTTTCACTCGGAATAATGTGAAATGATGAATCCTCATTGTTTTTTTCCCAGTTAAAGATGGGTTTATATAATTGCTGGGTGGATGACTGTTGTGTTTGTGCCACGTTTTGTTGTCGGGCCACTTTATCTGGATTGGCGTGGATATTATTTGAGTTTTCTGTATCTTTGGCTTTAATTTGGCGAACCACGTCTTTGTGCTTTTTCAATTGCTCCATACGAGAATCTTGGAGTAAATCATTGGCGTATGCGTTGCTTGCAATTTGGGAGTGATGATTCATTTTAGCCCCCTGACGTTTTCTTTTTTCCCAATCTCTTCTTTGCGTCTTCTTGATATTTTGCTTCTAGTTTTGCAATAAATTTCTCATTTTCTTGTTTGTCTTTTTTCTTTTCGTCTTTGACCTTTTTGATTGATTTTTTTCGGCTATTATGAATGCTTTTTTGTGAAACTAACATCACATTCCACTCAAGGACAGCCATAATTTTAATGTAATCCAATTGTTCTTTGGTTAGACCATTTATTTTTTTGATGGGCACGCCATCAGAAAGATAAACGCCCGGTCCTGGCAGAAGACTTGAGGAATCGGGTGTTTCTTCAAGACTTTCCATGTATGAATGATAAGATAGTTCAGGGTGCTGATTGAGGATGGATAAAATACGCTCTTTTTGAGATTCAGTTAATCCAGATAACCCATTGATGGCAGATGATAGTTCACTGCTATTTGGTTTTAGTAGGAGTACCCCATAATCATCAATAATATTCGCTGCATTTAATTGATTCCAAATGGATATGGATGTCGCTTCATTAATTGTAAAGTGTTGAAGATTGGGGTTACTCGGTGTGTATGTAAACATTGACTTGGAAAATGTTTCAAAGTCGATGGGTTTATTATATTGAATATTTTGTATGATTTGCGCAATGGATTGTTTTTCATCGTCTGTTAATCCTGGGAAGTTTTTTAACGCGTCAATCACTGCATCGATACTAATGGTTTTTAAGTTAATGAACCCATTAGAATTTAATAGCCCTGCTTTTTTCAACTTGTTTTGAATATTGATGGATGTTTCAAGATCGATGCTTTCGGTTTGAAACTCATCAATGTCAACGCTCGTTTCTTGGAAGTCTTCAACATCCCACTGATTGACAATATCTGCAAAATATTGAGCAAAGTCGGTTTGAGATTCTCCTTTTTCTTTTGTCCATTCTTTGACTCGTTGTTCTTGATACTTCTTAATTTGTTCTGGTCCAGCGAGTAGAAGTGGATTAATGATCGTCATGATGATAATAGATTGTCCAATTTGTTTTCGAGGTTTTTGACGAAAACAAACACGTTATCAATCAGCTCCTTATGTGCTTGTAAAAATTGCAGGTAGGTACTATAGGTTGTCATCCCTGAAATTTTAGTGACGTCCACTTCTTGGCCAGATGGCAACTTAACGATGCCGTCTTCTTCAGACGCCGCAAAGTTTGCAAGTGCATTGTAGATTTCAACGGTTGAATCAAATGATGTTCCAAAAATATCATGTTTAATGTTATTTGACGTTGATATAGGGTTTGTGAAAATTGATGTTGCCATATTGACCTCTTACCTTTATGTTTATCCGCCGATTTTACGACCCAGTCCTTTGGTGTGATCGGCTGCGTTTTTAGCAATTCCCGACGCCATTTCTGTGAGTGATTGTGTTAATTGCACTTTGGTTGTTGCAACCGTTGCCTCGGTAATGTTAACGGTTCCTGGATTTCCGCCAGATCCGCCTGATGCGTTAGCACTCTTTTCTAAATTTACGAGTGCAGATTCATAGTTGCATGCATGAGATTGCACAACATTAATGAGTTGTTCAAAACTTACGTTTGCTGACATTTTGACTCTCCTTTACTTTTTTTTAATGGTTTTCCATTGTGTCTAAGATTTTTTTTATAAAAAAACTATCGATTGTTTATTCAGTTATTGATCCCTCCTTTCTGTTAATAAGTATCGTTCGTTTATTGTTAGATTATGTATCGATTAATTTTAATGAATGTTTATAATATCGAATTTTAAATGGATGATAATCCCTTGGTTTCTTTATTCAATACCTATTATTATATAGTAATGTCTGATATTCCGTCATTATTGGATTTGTTTGATAATATGGACAAAGAAGGTTTGGTAGAAGCCACTATTTTATTGGCTCAAGCTGATCCAGTGATTCCATTAAAAGATATTTTGGAAATATTGGAAGAAACAATTGATTTAGAGATTGTGGCCGCACTTCTTGAACTATTGATGCTTCGAGTGGGGGATGTTGATGATCAGTTGATGATGGTTGAGTATGCAAAGGCATCGGATGTTGTTAAACGGCATATTATTATGGTGTTGGGGTATGCTGAGCGTTCAAAATACATGCAGTTTTTATTGGGGGAATATTTTTATAACCCATACATGCGACCAGTCATCCGAAAAAATGCGTTTGAAAATAAAAAGTTTTTATTCATGAATCTGGTGCGTTATTTTGAAGCGGCTCCCTTTAATTCAGACAATGTCCAAATTGCACAACAAATTTTAATCATGATCCCCCGGGATGTTGTATTGTCTTGTGTGGGTGTGTTTACCGGTGCCAAGCTCATGGATGTTTATTATGCCATGCCGGTTGAGGACCGGGAGCGATTGGATCAATAATTATGCAAGGTTTTTGTAAAAATGAACGATACTCTTATTAGAGTTATTGGAGTGATTTAATAATATTTAATCCTTTAACCTGGGTTAAATGATCACTGATTGACTCTGAAAGGGGTTCACTTGAGGGGCGTTTTTACAGATCAAATTAATATGGATGCCTTAACACGGCCATCATTTATTGATTCTTTTTATGATGAATTTAATGATCATCAGATGGATGCATCGTCACCTGAAATGGCGGATGCATTGGTTAAAACCTCGATTTGGGACCGTTGGGCAACGCCTGATTTTGATCGGTTGTTGTCGTATCATTTTTTGGATGAAGTGTCCCCCACTCACCCTTTAATTGATGGGTTGATTGATGATTGGCGGCCGCTATTTAATGAGATATCAAGTTCGACCGAACTAATTTTGAGATTGCATCAACTATTTTTGCCCATGGTTGATACATCGTCATTGCATACACGAACCCTATTAAATATCGAAGTTTCCATGATCATTCGTATGGCTGAACTGCATGGAGTTTCGATTCCCGATGTGCATTCCTACGATGCCATGGATGTGTTTCAGCAGAATCATTTTGGACTGTGTTGGCCAACATCCGATGGTTGGCTGAGTGTCCCATTTGGTGGGGAGGGTGTGGTCCCATTGACCTTTGATCAATTTTTATCGATGGAGCTCATTGGGCGAAATTCATGCATGGTTCATCCGAATGGGGTTCGATCATTGCAGCCATTGCAGGTTGTTGATGCCATGAATCAACAGGTGATTGATATGATTCGTGACTTGTTTCCGTCGTTTGACGGCTTGGGTGTTCAGGATGTTATTCAACGGGTTCGAAATCACATGCAATCGTATGATTATATTGCGGATCATGAGCATGAGTGGCAATCGCTTGATGTGATTTTTTCTCAACAGGGTGGGGATTGTGAGGACTTGGCGCATCTGGAGGCCAGTTTATTGATTCGAGCCTTGGAGGATGCAGGGTTTTCTGATGTGTCAAATTCTATTGAATTTATGACGGGCTTGGTTGGGGAGGGAATGACTCAATTTGGTCATACGGTGATTCACTTAAATTTTAATGGCCAAACCTTTGTGATTGATTCGACATTATCTGATGGCATGATTTCAAGAGATGTTTATGATGCCGTGTATGGCTTTAAGGGGGTAATGGCCTATTCCACAACGTCAAATGATGCGGATATTGCCACCGCCATGGCCATTGATACATCAGGAGATTTAGATAGTTATCAGGTTACGACATTGAGAAATGATTTTCTTACTGCGCTTGGGATGACTGATTATTATAATAAATTTAATGATTACTATCCAACCGTGACTGATACATCTCAAAATACTGCATTTTGGGCGGCCACATCATCAGGATCCGGCGAAGCGCAACAGGCGATGGCAGATTCTGGGGCGACTAAGCCTGATTTTGAATCAATTGATTTTGATGAAGAGGTGTATGTGGGTGAAAGTTTGCGATATTATGATACCAATTCTGGCGTTGCTGGGTTAATGGAACGCATTGACCACCGCGTCGATGAAATGTCCGTTAATTTAACCAATCAAACAATGAATAAGTATGTGGGTCAAACCTATAATGGTTATTTCATTTATGACTACTCAAGAATTATGTCGGATTACACCAATATTCTCAATTTAATTCAAATGGTTACGGGGTATTTAACGGCAATTACCACCTATTGCAATGCGTTTAACTGGATTGCTTCGCAATTGAGTTATGATAATGAGCCAAATTCTGAAATTAAGGCCAGGCAGCGACTGGTTAAGTCGGTTCAGGGGGTTCTGTTAAAAATGGTGGATGAAGTTGAATATTTCATTCCTTTGTTTACCCAAACATATGATGATTTGAATCAAGCCACTTATTCGAAATATAAGGATGAAGTGACCATGGAGTTTCAAAATATAGGCTCTAATTTGGCGGATGTATTTGGACTTGGGTCTGAGACCATACGTCAAAATAAAATGCGTGAAAAAATTGAAGCAGAATATTGGTATGTGGCGGTTAAAAATCGTGAACTATTGATGCAATCGACGGTAACGGCGCCCCATTCTCGTGCGCTCATGCAATTTTTAAATTTTACCGACCCATATTCGAATATTTTAGGTGCTGAACCTGGGTCGGCACGGGGCTTTGCTAACTTTCATAACAACATGGAATTGGATATTTTAGCTGGGATTTATAAACCCATTCAGGTTACTGTTGATGGGGCAATGAAGACCCTGTACATTTCGGCGCTTCATTATTATTTGCCATGGTATTTTAATGCCGAGGATATTGTGGCCTATAAGGATGCGCTTGGTACCGATCAAGATACAAGTTTTTCAGTGAGTGACGTCGATATGTTTGCGTATAATTCATTGAGGGATGTGTTTGAGCCAACGGGTTTAAACGCCATGAAGAATGAATCTGGGTTTTTTGTTCGAGAGCCATGGCTAACTAATCTTAATATTACGGCAGGCCGTGACTTGGATGCAACTAATTTTAAGAGCACTCGATTATATAAGTTTTTGTATGCCAATGCGTTTAAATTCAATGCCATGTTTGAAATTGAAGCTTACAAAGATGGGTATGATACAAATTATTATGCGGGTTCTGGTAAGTTTTTTGATGATCCTCAATCCATGGTTCAAATGATGGAGCGTAAACGTCGCTTATCACCGTTGGAGTTTGCCGATATTTTGGACATTGATATTGATAAAACAAGTAATAGTTATGGAGGGAGTGTTGGTGCTAATACTGAGGTAAAAACCTCGGAAGAGGTTTGGGGTGCATTAAAAGACGCGGGGTATATTAACCAGTATGGTTTGTTTAACAAAACCATGGCTGACCAACTGTTTAATTCGGGGTTAACCATAGATACTTTGTTTGGACCTATTGATCTGGAAAGTGATGTCTTTGTACGTGATGGTCTGATTGATGCTAACAAATCACAAGCCATTTGGGATAGGTTGATCAGCCAAGACGTTTTGGCTGATAATGGAGACCTGACAATAACTCAATTAAATGATGATGATGCTATAAACCAATGGTTTGACAATGGTGAAAGTGAAAATGTGAAAAATCATGTTTTAACTATTTTAAGAACCAAGTTTATTGACTTGGAGTTGCCAAGTGACGCTGGGCTAAGAAAAAAAATTGCCCAACGAATTTATGAAATTTTTTCGGTGGATGATTATCAATTTAGTGAGGTTCAGTATAATTTTAGTTCACGACCGCAATTGTTTGTTCGGGCACACCCCAACTTAATAAGTAATGGTTATGTGGATATATTTGGCAATGAATCATTTAGTCGGGATAGGCCCGCAAGTTTTGACGCTGAGTGGGGGTACAAGTTTTTAAATGATCAATTTTCTAGTGGGGAAAGTGAGGCCTCAGCAAATGCCAACGAGGCGTCCCAATCTTTTATTGATGGTGCTGTAGATTCGGCCGCAGCGCCAGCCCCTGTATTTACGGACTCTTATTTAACCAATTGGGGAATTTTTGATAGCTCTTCAGTAAATATTCATGGGTCAGCATATTCTGTTTCTGAAGTAAGAACGTATTTATATAATCATTTATCGGTTAGTGATGGGCGTGATTTTTTTAGCAATGTGGTGTTAACGGCAGCTGAACAAAAAGCATTTTATGACCAATACATTATTGCAGAAGACGACGTTCGACCATCTAAATATGCTTCAAGTTCAGGGAAAACGTTTAGTGTGTGGAGTTTACCTGACTTTATTGAGAACCCTCCACAGGAAGGGACAACTCAGACCTATTCTTTGGGTGGTTCATCGGCGCCTTTATCGAGTAATGCGACGGTGGTGTTGCCCAGTTCATCTCCGTCTTATTCGTATGATTATGGGGCGATGGAAAAATTGCCATTTGATACTCGCATTGTATCTGAATCAACAGAAAGTTTGTATTCTACCCAAGGGGGTAAAGTGATCGGAACCATTCAGTATGTTGATTATGAAGATCGGGACGTTGATACTGGTATTATCTCAAATTTGGACAAAGTAAAAGTCTATGAATCGGATTTTGCGCAGGAAACCATTACCAAGTTAAATGATATTCGAGCGTTTAATTCGTTAGAGAAGCCATTAACGCCAGTTCAATCATACAATGATGAATCCGTTGTTTTTTCAGCTCAGGATATTCAAACTTACACAGGATTAACTCGAAACTCAGATGAATTTAATGCATTCATGGGTGGCTTGATTGCTAGTCGTTATGCGAAGCCCGTATTTCAACGCATTAAGGATACCTCTGGTGGTGCTGATTCATCGAATGTTGGCAAATATCAATTAATGGGGTATACCTTTTTATCCACTTTTTTTAGTGGGACACCCACGGTGCCCATTCCCGGGAAAAGTACTGACCAGGTGACAACCATCATCAATAACTTGAGCGATCATTTAAAAGTAAAGTATGAAGATGAATGGCGGCTAAATACCAAGCTGGACATGTTTAAATATTTTTATCAAGGGAATGATTTTCGTACCTCTGGGTTTTTGGACCGTGACGAACAACAATATCAGTTGCTTCGTTGGGTAGGGGAAGATGTTGGTGTTCCCATTCATGGCTTAAATGAAGCCACGCCATTTATGTCGTATGATTGGCACATGATGAAATCTGCACAAAATGGGATGATGTCAACTCAGAGCCGAGTCCGCGTATTTTACTTTGTAATTCAGGCCTATATTTCTAGCTATCAAACGATTGCCAATAAATTGGATAATTTAGCGTACAAAGGCACCGGATCGATTGAAGCTGATTTGCAAATGTTTGAAAAACGCGTTGGAAAGCAAATTGAGTTATTTGCTCAGATTAATGCGAAGAACAATGCATTGGTTCAAATTAATAATTCGTATTACAAGCAAAAGATTGAAACCATCAAAGCGTCTGATTTGGGGATTCGAATTGCCAAAGGGATTGAGTTGTATGGTGGTCTTACTGCATCGGTAGTGTATTTGGTGGCTCAGGGGATTCGCGCTGCAGCCGCGGGTGCTGGGCCAGCCGCGCCCGCAATACTGGCAACGGCTGAGGTCGTAGAAAAAGTATCTGCAGGGATTATGATTGTGGCGGGTGCGGCAACGGTGACCCAACGAGCCATTGCCTTGGCGCATGAATATGGGATTCCTCAAAAAATGACGGCTGATTTATTTGCCAAGGAGCTCAACACCAACTTGAATTTGGAAGATTTAAAAAACCAGGCGAGAACAGATTTTAAAAATATAACCGGCTATAAGTCGCCGGTGACATTTGATAATGGGGGAAAATGGAATTCAGGTTCAAGTAGCCTCTATTCTAGTAACGGAACAGATGACCAAAAATTAGAAGAAGTTTATACACACTATTCGCCTTATGTGAATAGCGAGTACACCTATGCCCATGAGGGAGGGGGGCGAGATGTTTGGCAAAGTGTGGATGAATTGCTTATTAGTAAATCTGGGGACTGTGAAGATTACGCTGTTCTTGCAGCGTCTTCGTTGGTTAAATCGGGTGTTGATGAAAGCAAGTTGCGGATTGTGAATGGCATTTTGGGTTATGGGGGGCATGCACCGGTGTCTCATACCGTGGTGTTGTATGATTCAACCGGTGAGTTTCAACTCGATGATGGTCCAGTTTCTGGAAAGAAGCAATTTAGTTCAAATCAAATTCAAGTGATTGATTTGGTGGCGCCCCGGCAATCGGATGGGTCGAATTTTAGTTACGATGACTATCAAAATCAGTATGGTTTTTTTCAGCCCGTGTATTCGTATGATGCGCCAGGGGCTTCTTCGGCCAATTTGGATTATGGATTTCAAAATTTTGAGGTGTTTGGGTACAACCCGAGTGCGGCCTTTGCACCGCCAACCACGCCAAAAGGGCCATTGGATTTGGGGCCATATTCTGATGGTTTTGATCCTCCATATTTTTATAAAATTGAACAAAACTCTTCTCGGCGATCGAATTTGTTGATTTATTCCGATTCTGGGGCAACAAATTTGGTTGACACACAGACGCTACCGAAAAAAATTGAATATGGTCAGAAAACATTGCAGTTGACCACGCCATCAGGGGTGTCTGCGGAGTTAACGTTGCATGGGAATTTTGATACGAACAGTCCGTATACTCAAGGAGGCAGCCTTCAAAATTTGAAGGATCAAGCCAAGGACGAAGCGAGTAGTTCCGGGGTGTCCATTGATGAAAGTGCTATTGATGTGGGGGCGGCAAGAGGGACGAGTTCAGATCAACCCGTTACCTATCAATCAAATGCGTTGATTTTACGAGGTGTTTCTGGAGGTGCAGGAGGTGGTGTCAATAATTCAGATTTGGTGATCCCCGCAATGAAAAACTTATTGTTGCTTGAAATGGAAGAGCATGCCATATTGCAAGAAATGCATGAGTTGGCACTGAAACCGATTGAATTTTCTACACATAATAAAGGGTACAAAGCGTATGATTGGCCAACGTTTCAACATCTTCAGCGACGGATATTTTTGATTCAGCAAAAAATGAAAAAATCGTTTTTAGTTATGAAATTAAAAGCAGAGTTCTTATCGCTGATTGGAACTCGTTTGGGTGAATTTGAGCGGCAGCAAATGAGTGGAACATTGGATTCTATTTTTCAATCTCACTTTAGTAAAATGAGTCATTCCGTTGAAGCTGTTCAGCTCGTTATGCAAAGCATGGAGAGCATTCACCAGTCCAATTATGAAGTTGATAATCAACGTGAAAAGAAAATATGGGGCCTTGCATTTACCACCCTAGTGGAGGGAATTATGGCGGGGGTTACCATGATCTCTATCACTGGTCCACCGACAGCATCAGTGGTTAAACCCATTTTAAATGTTTTATTTAAATTTGTTGAGTTTTTTGGTAATTTGCGAAATCCATTTTACCTTAAAAGTGCTGAACAGGTTCGAAATTCAACCAAAATGGTAAACAGCAACCATGAACTCAATGCGTTAAAAGAGCTATTTAATATTAAAGATGCCGATAATCAGTATGTTAATGTTCAAAATACCATTTATGATGAGACGGGAAAAGTGCCCTATAATGCGGATGTCTTGGGTAATCCGGGGGCATTTAAAACACAAAATGAAATTTTTCAAGATCCAGATATTGAGTATTCATTAACCATTAATGACGTGGTGAATGAGTATTGGAATGTGAATAATAAAGGGTACAATTCACCCACCATTTCGGATATTTATAAGGGCCAAATTCAATATGCCGATGGTCCCAAAACCATTCATGAGTTTTCAAACGAGTCGTTGGAAGATTATGTGATGCGACGGATGTCGAGCCGATATTTTTCGGACAGTGGTGATGATTTGATGTTTTTAAATGGGTACATTTATTCGATGTCTGGGACCAAATTGTTTTTGGATGAAGATTTTTTTGATTGGATCCAACAACGCTTATCGGCTGAAATGATGAACCAAATTTTCTTTAGCATGTACATTTCTTCCATTCGATCATTCACATCCAATTTGGGGTATTCAGGGACTGGTGGTAATGATGCCATTCAAACCGCATCCTCTTTAACCAGCGAGATTGGGAATCATTATTTCCAAATTCAAACCACACTGGGGGCATGGGAATCCTTGCAATTATCGATTAATGAACTTCGATTTGGTCAATTTAAACTATTGGACCGATTAATTTTAGAAGGAATTATTTCAATTGCGACGGCTGCGGTTTCGGTAGGCTCTGCGGCGTTGGGTAAATTGGCGGCAACGGGTGCTTCAAAATTGGCCACCATTGCCAAGGTGTGCTTGCAAACTCTGTCTGCGGTTGCCTTGACAGCGAGTGAAATGACGTCTCAATTGACGGATATTATTTACAATGCGGTTGATGCGTCTGAAGAAAATAGAGTCATGAACGGGGTTAAAAGTAGTCAGGTTGATCTTGATGCAGATCCTGAACTTCAGGAAAAAGAAGGTGATACGGCGGCTCAACGTGCTGAAAAACAATTGAGACGAGAACGAAAAAGTGTTGGTGAGGAATCGTTGAAAACGGCCGGAGATACGAAGACGGGGTTTGTGTCGACGTATCTTGATCAATCCAAAAAAGTGAAAATGAAGCGTCAAGTTCAAGAATTATCTAAAATGATGGAGGTTAGTATAAAAGTGAATGAATCTCGTTCCGAATTTATTAAAAGTTTGGCATCGAATTTGGGGTATTCTACGGCACAACACAATGTTAGCGCATCATTAAGTAGCATTCAGGGAATGGCCAAACAGGCGGCTGATAAAGCGGTGGATGCGCGATTTACTATTTTGGAAGCCAGTGCAAAACGGGCCAATAGTATATCATCCGCCATGAGAAATATGATTATGGCAGTCGCAACCGTTGCCGCATCAGTATTTTTGAATCAATTATTTAAGGGGGCGAACAAGAAAATGGGGGCGGCTTCTAAAAATAAGCGAAGCTTCTTGATGAGTGAAAACATGAAAAAATTGGCAAAAAGTGTGTTGAATTTGGCCATTACGGCAGGAATATCGGGGGCGGCTTCAGAAGAATTGAAGAGTGCTCGAGAGGAAAATGAAGCGGAAAATAAAGCTGGCCAATCAGAAATGAGTCAATCGGTGGGGGATGCCGCGTCGAGTGATCGTGGGCAACAGTTAAGTGGGCTTGAAAGACGGGCGATAAATGCGCAAATGAATTCAGGGATGACGCAAGAGTCTGAAGCCATAAATAAAGTGATTACAGAAATGTATGACAAATTGGGACCCGCCATTATGGAAACGTTAAAAGCGATGATGGAGGTATTAAAGGACGCCGTTGATAAAAAAGCAAAAGCCATGAAGCCCAAAGGGTCCAATGCCGTTGCGGATGTGGATGCGGATTACCAAAAAGAGTTAAAAGAAGCGGGTGGGGATAAAGAAAAAGTTAACGCCGCGAAGTCCCAACGAAATGAACGAATGAAGGGTGTGATTGATAACTTAAAAGGTGATCAGCATAAAAATATTAAAGAAGGCAAATTCGGTGGTGAAATTCATAGTAAAAAAATGGATAAAAAGGCCGGTAGGGATGGAACAAAGAAAGTGGAATCCAAAACAGACGCTCAACTGGATAAGGAGTTTGATGATTTAACCAATGATATGATGGCTTTTGCTGAGAAAGAAGGGAAATCATCGGATAACTTGAAAGGCAAGTCGTACAATGAATTGGAGAAACTTGCAAGTAACCCTGACGTTTCACCCAAAGATCGAAAGGCTGCGCGCAATGCGATGATTTCCAAAGCCGTACCGTCCCTGAAGATTTTGGGCAAAGCCAAAGGGATGATGAAAGGTGGCATTCTTTCAAAGATGGGTGGTGCACTCCTGGCATTGGTTGGTTTGGCGGCCGTTACCCTTAATGTGGCGTTTTTAAAGATGATTCGAGAGGCCTTTAAGAATGTGCCGGGTGGTGAAACGGATAGTGAACGCGCTGAGTCCATCAAGGGGGCGGCGGTTTCCATGGCATTTGCCAATGAGCGAGGCCGAGGGATGGGTGATGAGCCCGCCGATGCTGCAACTAAAAAACGTCGAGATTTAATGGCCAAGAATCCCGGGATTGTTCGAGAGGCATTGGCCCGACAAAGTTCCAGAGAATCTCGTCTCAGTGTAACGTCTCGTATGCCTGCAGGCACGGCTGGTAAGGCATTGCAGGATATGATGAGTTCAAATGATCCATCCATGTCAGGATTGGCTGCTCAAATTGTTGCGGATTCACCGGGCAGTGTTAAAGCCAATATGGAAAATGCCATGGATGCATTTAAAGGTGACAATGGTAAATTATTGGATTTTATGGATAAAGTGAGCGCTACGGGGCCAGCGGGGGAAAAAATAGCGCGTCAAATGATTGACTCAGTGAATGGTCGAAGTGGGGTTTTATCTGAATTGACGGGGTCTGGGCTTGATTCGGGGAGTGATGCTGCGGCCAAAGGTATGAGTCAGCGCATGCAGCAAATGCTAAGTACCCCATCATCCGCCAAACGCATTGCAGCCATTCGTGCCAAAGGGTTGAGTGATGATGAGCGAGTGGGTCATAAATTTTTGAATGGCTCCAATGGCATGGTGACGCAATTAAAGCAGTTAAAGAATCAAATCAAAGAGGGCAAAGGGTCCACCGCTAAAACAGAGCGTGGTCCAGGAAAAGAATCGGATGTGGCCCAAAGCATGATTCAACTATTTTCAGAGGGGGATTCGGCGACTGATCAAATGACACTTGATGCCCTCAATAGTCGTGAGAAAGGGGCCATTACGGATGTATTGAAGGGGTTGATGGCCGGGTCAAGCGTCAAAGGGGGGCAACGCGCGGGTCATCATGTGGATTTGGTTCGTGAGGAGTTAATTAAAGCCTCGGCGGATGCGTCCCCCGTAAAGCAGCAGCGCATTAAAGCATTGGCCAAACGGTTGAATATTGACATGACCGGTGCCCCGGGAGAAAAAGATGCCGGCATTAAAAATACGGCGGATAAAGAATCGAAGCTAAGTGAATTATTGCAAAACCCAGGGGATACTGGGTCAGCGACACGCATGGAAGCAAGTTTAGAGGCCTTGGCTGGCACAGGAAAAGGCAAGGCGGCTGAACAAGTAAATAAAAATATCAATGAATTTCAAAAAGAGATTGATGCATCGGATAAGAAAATTAAGGCTAATGATGCGTTGATGAATGAAAATAGTGACCTCATTCAACAATTGGAAGAACAGTTGATTAAGGCTAATGATGCGTTGATGAATAAAAATAGTGACCTCATTCAACAATTGGATGAAAAGCTGAGAAATTCTACAGGGGAGGGCTTTTGGGGGGGCTTTGATTTTGTTAGTTTTTTTGAAAATTTTCATAAAAGTCTGGCGGAGCCCACGGCACCAGAAGAGAGTTTTAGTCGTGAACAAATAAAATCGGCATTAGACGATTCGAGTACCCCCAAAGAAACATTTGAGAAAATGAAACAACAACTTCACAAAGAAAACACCGCCTTGGGCGATAAGAATACACAATTTGAAAATTTTCATAAAAGTCCGGCGGAGCCCACGGCACCAGAAGAGAGTTTTAGTCGTGAACAAATAAAATCGGCATTAGACGATCCGAGTACCCCCAAAGAAACATTTGAGAAAATGAAACAACAACTTGACAAAGAAAACACCGCCTTGGGCGATAAGAATACACAATTAAACCGTGACAAAGATAATATGCATGACGTTATTGATGACATGCGTAAATTTTTCAGTGGCCCTGAAGATCACTTGCAAGGTGATTCCAAACAAAACGGTGGTGATGGCCAAGTGCCTGATGGGAAGGGGGCACCGAGTGTTCAAGGCACCAAGCAGGGTGAATTGGGTGAACAAAAAGCATTGCAGGCTCAGGATGAAGCCACCAAGGATGAACATGATATAAAAAAGCAGGAACGAGATAAAAACATGCCCGGCTCCCTGGTGGGTCAAGGTGGTGACAATCCAAGTGGGTCTTCTATTGCTGTATCGGGAAAGTCAGGTGCGGGGGATTCGTCCAGCGGCTTAGATGGTGGCGCTTCGGGTGGTGCTGGAAGTTCCTCGCCATCAGTGTCACAAGCGGGGCAACAATCCCCTACGCCTACCCGTCAACAAGAAGCCGCAGCCGCTGCGGTGGCTCAACAGGGTGGTGGTGCAAGTCATGTTGCTGCTACGGTATCTTCCGATGGGCAATCATCGGGTGGTGAGTCAGCACCTGTAACCGTAATTAGTAGCGGTACTGGTACAGGTGGCAGCCCCACATCCACTGTGAGTGCTGGATCGGTGTCATCCGCGGCCCAAGGGTCGCCAAGCCCAACGGATTCAGGGCGTTTAGGTGAAGGGCCACGAAGCCCTGGTAAAGCGACTGCGCCTGGCCAAACGCTAACCGGCCCGCCAACCCTCCCACAAGTTGTATCCGGGACTGAGCCCGATGTCACAACTCCGCCAACCCTCCCACAAGTTGTATCCGGGACTGAGCCCGATGTCACAACTCCGCCAACCCCCCCACAAGTTGTATCCAGCATTGACCCCGATGCCACAACCGGGGATACCAGCAATCGTAGCAAGGCGGCGGCCTTGATGTTGTCCAATATTGCTGAGCATGCGGGATTATTTGCGGAAAAGTCACGCCAGCCAGTGGATGAACAATTGGTTCGAAAGGATGGCCAAATTCAAATTGATCAACCCGGTGAGGTGGTCCGAAAAATTATTGAAGCGGTGAACGATTCCACAAATTCGGCGGGTGCGGCGGGCTACGTGAAAGACTTTTTATTGGCCGTAGGTGTTCAAGTGGATGATCCTGGGGTGATTAAAACGGTGGTTCAAAATCCTCAAGTATTGTTTCGTTTGACAAGTGAACAGAAAGAAAACGTAAAAGATTTCTTAATGCCGGTTGAATCAAAAACTCACAATACCACTGACCAACATAATAATGTGAAGCCCCAAGAAAAAGAGTACATTAAACGGTTTGTTCAAGTGACCATGCGTGCGGCAGGGGTTGAAATGGCCATGCCGGTGAAGCCTCAACAGGTGGATCCCAGTGCTCAAATTGGCGATACAAAAACAGATGGGAAAGGTTTAACCGCGGTTTCAGGTCCAGGGAATGTTCCTCAAGATCCAAATGCTGGATCACAGCCGCCCAGCGATAGCGGTGCACCGCCTTCTTCAGTCATCGACTCATCGGTGGCAACTCCGTTAACTCGTCCGGGTGAATCAACGAGTGCCAATGCGGATAATACGGCCAATCAACAACAACAAGGCATGAGTGCTGGGGATCAAACCATTGCGGCTCAACAAAGTGTTGAAGGGGCAAGCAACACCTTGGCAACCGCGAATACAACCCTTGATGCGGCCAAGACGGCATTGCGTGACGCCAATAGTGAGTTAGGCACGGCCCGTGAAACGGTGGCTCATGCTCAAACTGCTGTTGGTACGGCCCAAACAACATTGGATGGTTTAACTAAACGAAAGGCGGAAATTGATTCTCAAATTGCTAATTTGAGGGCTCAAGACGAGAGCCTTTCTGAGGCGGATGCCCAGGCCCTTAAAGCATATAATCTT
>DBHX01000002.1 GCA_002296285.1 bacterium UBP8_UBA817 | reverse complement strand
ATGAAAATGAGGTTGTGGCGGCTTTCATTCTAAATAAGTGCAGCGAAGCTCGAATGCTCGAAATTACAGAAATGCTACCGAGTGATAAGTTAAAATCAATCGCTAAACATTTGGTAAATATTAAAAATAATCCCTGTGAAACAATGGACAAATTTGAAGAACAAATTAAAGACATATTATTCATTGGTGAAACTAGCGATGCATCCAAAAATAAAATTCAAATTCAAAAAGCGTCTTCTGTTTTTGAAACCCTACCAAAAGACGTGCGCGCATCCATTTTTAGTGATCTAGAATCCAATGACCCAGAAACATTATCCCAAATCCAAGCTGAAATGTTTATGTTTGAAGATATTGAACTACTTACAGATGTTGATATGCAAAGCTTAATTTTTGAGATCAAAGATATGGAATTACTGGCAACCGCATTAACTAAATCATCAACAGAACTTGTAAGTCGATTTAAATCCAATTTTTCAGAACGATTTGAAACACAATTTGACACCGCAAAAGAAACACTCACAGATATTCAAGATGAGAATATTGATAGGGCACAATACGAAATCATTCGCACATTGCGAATGCTTGAAAAAAATGAACGAATCAGCAACCTCAAACAATTAAAAAGGAGTAGCGAATGAGCGAAATTGATGAAGACAGTGTAAAACAATGGAGCCTCACCTTATCCGATTTAATATCCGCAAAATTAAAAGCAAACATTAGCTTTAAAGACTTTGATAGTGAGGAGATTATATTTAATGAATTTTTAGAACAACATACCGAACCATTATGGACAACCTTATGTGAAGATTCAGGAAACCAACAAGCCCTTATCGTTACAATGAATTATCGCAGCATCATTGCAAGCACCAACAATTTCTTTTCAAATTCGGCGAAAATTCATACAGATGATATTCATCGATTATCCGTCACTGAACGATTTATTGCCAATGAAATTTCAAGTGATATTATTCAAGCATTTGAAAGCAACGAAATTAACATGAGATTTTTAAGAAATGAGTCTCAATTAAGCCTCATCCGCCCGTTTCATGAAGACGAATCGATTACCATCTATAAATTCAATTGGTCCATTAACAATGAAAATTATGGGGAACTAAAATTATGTCATTCACACGTACTCTAGCATGCTTAATTACACTCACAAACATTGTATTTTCCATTCTACCAAGTGACTTAGTCTTTACGCCACACGCGGAGTTTCCAAGTAAAAATCAAACGGAGCTGGGCTATCAACTCAGCTACTACACTGTTCAAGCCAACACCAATGACAAAGGCATATACTTTAATCACAGCTTTTCAAAAAACATACGATACGGTGTTGAATTTTATGAAGGGGAAAAAACACAACAAATATTTCATCATTTTGCTTACAGATTGGGCTCCCTATTCAAACATTCAAATTATCATTTGGTATTTTCAGGAGGCATTGATTACCTATCCACAACTGAGCCAATGTTAGAAAATGAACAATTACATGAAGGAACCTTAACAACAACTTGGGCTCCCAAAGAATCACCATTTCGTGTTCATCTAACCGCTGCCAGAAAGCTACATAGCGATAAAGTCATCGGGATTGGAGCCATTAGTTTTCAAAAAAAATGGGGCCTATTTGCGATTGAATGGGATGGAGATTTTCTCAACCTTTCCAGCCAGTTTGAAATCAATCAACGACTAAAATTACGTGGCGGAATTACCAAAAACACAAGCAATAATACGGAACTCCTATTTAAAACAGGTTTTGGATTTGTCGACATTGACACTCCCTTAGTAAACAATCACACAAATGAATTGGGAGAAAAGTTACCGGATGAAAAAGTGAGCACCATTGATACATCGGTTGGATTAAAACATATTCAGGAAGGGCTGCAGTTTTACTATAATGGAGAATACCGAAAGGCTCAAAAATCATACGAGATTGCCGTCGAGTTTTTTCCAGAATCATCCATTGTAAGGGAACGTCTTGGCTCCATTTACTTTAAGCTTAGTGAGTATGAAAAAGCACAAATAGAATGGGAAAAGGCAAATATCTTGGCCCCCTCCGATCGGTTAAAAGAATACATTAAACAAGCCAAGGAAAAAGGTGAAAGCTTATTCTAATGAAATACTTAATGCTTTTCATCATGAGCCTTTCACTGGAAGTTTTGAGTGCCGCTTATAATACAACAGATAGTTATATAAACGTCCCCATTGCAAAACAATATCGGCTAAATGAAATACAATTTGGAATGTCGCATGCATACAATGGGTCCGCATCTATCCAAGAAGACGAAGACCGTTACGAAATGGACTTTAAAACGGTATATGCCATTAACAATAATAATCAAGTGGCACTAAACCTAGTCAGCAATAATCGTTTCTTAGCGCACTATCAATTTACACTTTCAGATGGTTTTAGCCCATATCAAGTTGGCATCGGACTAAGAAACATTACAGAAAGCCCATTTTCAACTTGGAATAATAATGAATACATTGAAGATGTGAATATGTCACCATACATCGTCAACACATTTTATACTGAAAAAACAACATTTAGCATTGGGTATGGGCTTCGAGGGTTTCAACACACTCAACAATCATTAACAGGTATTGGAAAATTTATAGAAAACTTAAATGGTGTTTTTTTTGGTTTTTCCTACACCGAAAAAATCATTACAATAATGGGCGAATACGATGGGAAAGATATCAATTTCGGATTAAAAATAACCCCATCAGAATTCTATGAATTGCATATTGGGTTAACTGAACAATTTATCGATGGGGATTTCAATCCACAACATAATATGGCACCAAAACGTCAAATCACATTTGGCATATCCAGTAGAAATTTGTTTTCACATAACGATTATTTCAACAAACAAATTCGTGAACTGAATTTAAAAATAGCTGATCTAGAAAAAAAAGAATTACAACGGGTTGACCAACAAAAAAAGAAAGTTGAAGTCAAATTGATCAGCGAAGATGAGATATTAAAAGCAAGGGTGGCTGAACTTTATTCAAAATCTCTTGAAAAATACAACAATCGAAACTACAGCGAGTCCATTAATTTACTTCAACAAGCATTAAGAATTGATCCAAATAACTTCTTGATCCTGAGCCGACTTGGGAGTGTATATTACACCTATGGATTTATGGATCATGCTGCGTATTATTGGAAAAAAGCCCACCAAATTGAACCGAACTCACCAGAATTAAAAGATATTAAAGAATTTATATCAAGATATTAATTCCATAAATCACAAAATAACAATACCCCACACTTAATTTATTACTCACCCATCCGAAAATTTGAAAATGCAGGAATCATTAATCACATGAAATAATGATCATTTGAACTTGAAAACCCTCAAAAATGATGGTTAACTCAATACATAATGAAAGGCTTAATTGAAAAAGAAATTGAAGCAAATTTTAACACCATTCAAACCTGGTTAAATACGGAAAAAGCCAAAGGCACCCCATTGTTTTATACCAGTGTGGATTTACGCGAATCAGATTACAAATTTGCCAGCATTGATACTAACATATTTCCAGCTGGATTCAATAACCTATCACCGTCAAAACACCCCATTATTAAAGCGTCCATTGAAAACTTTGTAAGCAATCATTACCCCAACACAAAGCACATTTTATTATTTTCAGAGGATCACACCAGAAACCCATTTTATTTAGAAAATGTATTACAGCTATCTCAACGCATTGAATCATGTGGCATCAAATGCTCGATTGGCACTTTTTTTAATGACCAACCATCAATCTGCAGCTCAACCGGTCATCTAAAATTATCAACATCATCGAATCATGAAATAACGGTTTATTGCTTGGATTACATTATAAATCATATGTCCGAATTCAACTTTGATTTATGCCTATTAAATAACGATCTAAGTGATGGCAATTATGGGAACTTAACAAAGTTAAACATCCCAATCATCCCTCATCCAAACTTAGGTTGGCACAAGCGAAAAAAGTCAAACCATATCAACACACTGAATGATTTAACAAAGAAAATGATCATGGATTGCAAATTAAATATTGATCCTTGGCTTTTGAGCAGCTGCATGGTTCAAATTTCATCCATTGACATTAATAATGAAAATGATCGGCAACGACTGGCCGATGCAGCTAACGAACTATTAATTAAAATCCAAAATAAATACAAAGAAAATAACATCCCTGACACCCCCTATTTGGTATTAAAGTCCGACAATGGAACCTATGGTATGGGTGTCATCAGCATCAATTCACCGCAAGACATTTTAATGTTAAATCGAAAGAACAGAAATAAATTACACAAGGGAAAGTCATCCATAAAAATTCAAAATCTAATTATCCAAGAAGGCGTTCACTCATCAAAAAAAGTAAATAATCAAACATCAGAAGAAGTTATTTATCATTTGAATGGAGAAACCATTGGGGGGTTCTACAGAGTTCATGAAAAAAAATCAAATAAAGACATATTGAATTCTAAAGGAATGACATTTAAAGCCTTCGAAGATGAAATAAATGATCACTTTAACCAAACCCAAATCCTCAACTCAATGTCTAAAACCAGTTATGTTTTAGGACAATTGGCCAACTTATCCGCACAACACGAATTTAACACATTATGAATATATTATTTTGGATAGACGACCCAAGATCATTTAACCCGAAAAAAGACACCACATATTTACTGATTCATGAGTGCCAACTGAGGGGGCACAGTACATTTTATATTCATGACATTGGCATACAAAACAATGAATTAATCATCTCTGCGCAAAAAATTGACACATTTGAGATTGGTGAAACAATTAATTTCAACCCAACCGTTCAAAAACTAACCCCAGAAATGATTCAGATGATTTGGATTCGAAAAGATCCCCCTGTTAATGCATCATATGTCCGAGACTTGCTCATATTTCAGCAATTCAGTGATCGAATTAAATTTATCAATCATCCTTTGGGGGTATTAAAAACAAATGAAAAGCTTGCTGCCACACAATTCACTGATTTCACCCCAGAAACGTTGATTAGTCAAAATAAAAACGATTTACTTGAATTTATTCAAGCCCATAGAGAATGCGTATTAAAACCATTGAATGGCTATGGCGGCCGGGGTATTTTTAAGGTCTCAATGAATGACACGAATCTTCTACCAATGCTTGAACTGAGTACTGATGACTTTTCAACTCAAATTGTATGCCAAAAAACAGTTCGTCATGAACAAGGTGACAAACGAATAATCCTACTGAATCAAAAAGCAATTGGAGCCATTAATCGGGTTAATCATACTGGGCATCGAAATAATTTTATGTCTGGCGGACATGCCGAACAGGCAATCATCACCGAACATGATCAAAAAATTATTTCGGCCATTGCCCCCTTGCTCGAAGAGAATGGGTTAGCCTTTGTTGGAATCGACATTATTGATCATCATTTAATTGAAATCAATGTGACATCGCCCACAGGAATTCAAGAGATTAACCAATTAAATAAAGTCAAAATACAACAGGATATTATCACTGCAATGGAAAAAACAATGACGGAGGAACAACCATGCTTAAATTAATAATTGCCAATTCATGCCCATTTTGTGTGCTTGTCACCGACTTTATTAAAGAACACAATATTACTTCGGTGGACATTCATGACACGCAGTGGAGTCAAGAAGAACATGACGCACTTCGAAAAAAGTACGGAAAATCTCAAGTGCCGCTATTATTGATTAATGATTCGCCACTCTTTGAATCTTTGGATATAATTAAATATCTGAGAGAAAATGAATTATGAACTTAATTAACGAAATCGAAAATACCATTCAAGAACATATACCAGACGCACTAATTATTGTTCACAATATCAATAATGATGGTGAACATTTTGAAGCCATTGTGATCTCTGAATCCTTCAACGATTTGGGATTATTAAAACAACATCAAGCCGTGATGAAACCATTAAAAGTAGCATTTGATTCAAAGGTTCATGCCTTAGCACTTAAAACATTTAGCTTAAAAAAATGGAATGAAACAAAACAAAATCATGCCACTATAGAGCAAAAAATAAAGGAGAAATACCAATGATTACAGATAATCAATTAAATCAAAAAAAAGAAGAAATTAAAGACGATATCACAAAAAATAAAGTCATGTTATACATGAAAGGCAATAAAGATATGCCAATGTGTGGGTTTTCGAATCAAGTGGTCCACATATTAAACCAATCTGGCGTAACCTATGAAGCAAAGAATGTATTGGAAGATGAGATTCTCAGACAGGCCATTAAAGAATTTTCAGATTGGCCAACCATTCCACAACTCTATGTAAATGGCGAATTTATTGGAGGATGCGATATTATAACAGAGCTGTTTCAGTCCGGAGATCTTCAAGATACATTGGCCTAATGTGGGCAAAACCCCTAACTCAATGGTACAAAGCCAATCAAAGAAACCTCCCTTGGCGAAAAGCTCCTCACCCATACCACACACTCATTTGTGAGTTTATGGCCCAACAAACACAAATTAACACATTGATCCCATATTATGATCGATGGTTAAAAAAGTACCCCAACATATCAGACGTCGCACAAGCCAATGAGGATGAGATTTTAAAATCATGGGAAGGATTAGGGTATTATTCACGGGCCAGAAACTTACATAAAACCTGTCAAATAATTTTAAATGACTACGAGGGGATTGTTCCGAAAGACCCCGAAGTATTGCAAAAACTGCCAGGTGTTGGGCCATACATTGCGGCCGCCATCGCAAGCATTGCGTATGAGGTTCCCATTTCAGTGGTTGATGGAAATGTGTTAAGGGTCATGACTCGTCTATTTGGTTTATCCGATGATATTGGAAAAGATAAAACAAAAAAAAAAATTCAAAACCGATTAAATCAAATCATTAAAACAACAACCCCAAGTGAGTTTAACCAAGGCGTCATGGAGTTGGGGGCAACCATTTGCACCCCAAAAAATCCTAACTGCCAACACTGCCCCATTCAAAATGTATGCTACGCAAAAAATATGGAGCAAATCGAGAAATTTCCTGTCAAACAAAAAAAGCCCCCCACCCCACATCACATTATTGTGGTCGGAATTATTCAGCGAAGTGATGGTAAAGTCCTAATAACAAAACGAAAAAAAAATCAATTGCTGGGTGGGTTATGGGAATTTCCTGGGGGTAAGGTCAAGGGATCAGAAACTCTTGAAAACGCAACCATTCGTGAAATTAAAGAAGAAGTCAACTTGGATGCAACCATTGGCCATTTTTTATGCAAAGTTAAGCATGCCTACTCACATTTTAAAATCACGCTTCATGCATACATGTGCAGCGTGTCACATCATGAATCCATACAATGCAACTCCGCGGATGATTATGAATGGGTTGAACCATCAGAATTAAACAAATTTGCTTTCCCTAAAGCAAATAAAGTCATCATTCAGCATTTAACGGAATCAATTTAAACAACTCCAAAAATCTTGAAATGGATCGTGACGTTGGCTCACATAGCAAATAATCAAATACAAGTTTTGCCGCATTCAATTGAAACGATGTTGGTTCTAAAAAATCTATGTCATCAGATTCTAATAATTCACATAAAGAATGAAATCCATCATTTATCTCACCAATTGACACGTCATTGCGATAATCAATAGATGTCAAATTAAACAAATAAGACATATCACTAAAACATTTAATATTACCAGAGCCCAATAACCAATGAATCATTTGATAAGGCAATGTTGCTTGTGCACCACTAAATATTGCACATAGAAAGGAAACCCCAAGCGCCCATATGTCCGAAGCCTGAGTTGCGATCTCTTCAATGAAATATTCCTTAGAAAAATAATATGGCGTACCAAGTAAATGGGCAGCACTATCTGACGGATCAAACGTCAACGTATCAAAATCAATCAAACGAATACTATCTGGCGTCATGACAAAATTATTCAATTTAATGTCCCGGTGAATAAACCCGGAATGATGCAGCAAATCCACAGACTCTGCACATCCAATCATAATTTTTTTGAGTAATGATGGTGACGAAATACAAATTAAAGAGGTTAAATCTTCGCCTCGTCTCATAAAGTATTTATCTGTCACGCCACATGAATCACAGTGAAATGGCAGTAAAAAAAACGCGAAGACAACGACCTCGTTAAATACAATTCACTTAAAGGTTTACGAAAAGAACAATGATTTGAATTTAAATACCTCTTTTCAACGGAACGATCAAGCCCATCAAAACATCGAACCTTTTGAGTTTCCTTCGATAAATCCACGGCAACGGATTGAGGAGATAATCGTCCGCCAACAGAATGCGCTTTAGGAGCCCTAAAACCATTTAAGGGAGAGGAAATGGGAGGTAATACTCGATTTTTTTTACTTCACTCATTAATGATTATCGAAGAACGGATTTAAAATATTTCAAATAAAAAAACGCACCAATTGAAACAAGCCAAATATCATTCACATAAAAATGAATATTTTAATGAATGCGTGAAATCTAGATAATGTCGTCACAAGATTTTAGCCCAAATCACAATA
>DBHX01000028.1 GCA_002296285.1 bacterium UBP8_UBA817 | reverse complement strand
GCCCCCGACCCAATAATTTTTCAGCACCCGCCATGTCCAAAACAGTTCGCGAATCCACCTGAGATTGGACCGCAAATGATATTCGGGAAGGCACATTGGCTTTAATCAGGCCGGTCACCACATTAACACTAGGTCGCTGGGTCGCAATCACCAAATGAATACCAGTAGCACGCGCCATCTGAGCCAACCGACAAATTGTATTTTCAACTTCTTGAGAACCCACCATCATCAAATCAGCAAATTCATCAATAATGACCACAATATAAGGAATTGGTTTTAACTGAGGATCTTCAGACGCCTTGGCCAATGCATTAAACCCGACCAAATCCTTAACCCCATGTTCGGTAAACAATTCATACCGTCGCTCCATTTCTGCCAATGCCCACTGTTTTAATGTTGCTGCCGCCTTATGGGGATTCGTTACAACCGGAGCTAGTAGGTGAGGAATATCTGAATACAAACTTAATTCTACTTTTTTAGGATCAATCATTAAAAACTTAACCTCATCCGGAGAGGCTTTCATTAAAATTGAAATGATAATGGCGTTTACACAGACACTTTTTCCAGATCCGGTGGACCCTGCCACTAAAATATGTGGCATTTTATTCAAATTCATCAGAACCCCATCGCCAGTAATGCGTTGGCCAAGCACACATTCTAGTGGGTTTTTGGAATCAAAAAATGACTTGAGATTAATAATGGTTCTCAAATTAAGTGGGGCAATATCAACATTGGGCACCTCAATGCCCACCAACGCCTTTCCTGGAATTGGCGCCTCAATACGTACCGTTGGAACGGCTAATTTTAAGGCAATATCTTGACTCAAATTGGTAATTTTACTGATTTTAACCCCTTCCCCCGGCTGAAGCTCAAATCGACTTACCGATGGACCAATGGTAATATTAACCACCTGCGCTTTCACATTAAAACTATCCAATGCCATTTCCAATACTTGCGATTTTTGGCGCATATCATTTTCAATTTGTTTTGCATTGGATTTGCGAGGCTTAGATAACAAATCAAGCGGCGGCAAAATATAATCACCCAGTTGATCTGGCTTATCAATCACCGTTGGGGACATTGAAATGGGCTCCTTGGACTGAACCTGGGTATTGGTAATATCGATGGTTCGAGGGGCGATGTCCTCTTCTTTCATTTTCTTTAGCACCATTTCATCTTTTACCTTTTTTATTTGAATGGCTGATTTTTTATATGGGGATTTAACAACAACCTGTTTCGTATAAAACAATTGGTATTTTAATCGATTGAATAATGTTGACCAATTGGTCAGCCCCTTCAACGAGAATAGAAAATTAGAAATTGACCCCTGAAACAACATAAAACCAGAAATAACGCTCACCGAGAAGCACAAAAATCGGACCCCAAACGCCCCAAACAATTTCGCTCCAGCCCAAATAATTCCATCGGTTAATGCCCAAGAAATCTCACCATGCGATACCAATTTATTGACAAAAAAGGAATCAATCAAGGTTAAAAAAAACATCACAAAAATAATAAGTGTTGAATAGTATCGCCGAATATCCGGTGGATTTGAAACCACCAAAGGCACACTGGTGACAAACAACAACCACGGCAAAAGCGGCAAAGCATCGCTAAAAAGTGCAAACCCCATGGTTTGAATGGCCAACCCAAACGGTCCCATTAATTGATGACCGTAAATTGAAAAGAAAATAATAATCCCCGCAAATAAATGAACAATAAATAATACGTCATGAGTCAATTGAAGTTTTGTTGGCGATTTCTTTTTCTTTTTCTTTTTGCTCATCGTATTTATTATACGATATTTTAGTTTTAATGGTAGTGGTGTAAAAATAAATAAAACAAAAGAGAATCATCACAAGTTTTTTTAAAAAATTAGCCTCAAAGAATGCTTGATTAAAAACAACCGATTTCATTTAAAAATAAAAAAAATTTTGATAAAATTAAAGCATGACTAATCATAGTGATGGTGAGATTAAAAAGTTAATTGATCCGAAAAGCGGATTCACTTTGTATGTTCGAAAATTTAGTGATGCCTCAATTTCTCAAGTCAGCACATCGGAATCATTCCCTATTCCTCAAGACATGCCCAATAACACGGCCATGATAGACAATCTTGATGGCATCAAAAAAGACATTCAAACCATGCAACAACAAACCAGAAAAACCATGGAATCCATGCAAGAAACCATCCTAAAATTAAACAAACGCAATGCAACGCTATTAAGATTAATGGCTGTGTTATTTATCGTTATTTTGACCAGCGTATTTTTGTAATCGATTACTCACAGGCAACGTAAAACTCATGCATTCATGAGAAACAGGATGTTGAAACTCAAGATAATAACTTTGTAAATAATACCCTTCCGACTTTTTGGCTTGCTGACTATACAAAGAATCCCCCAATACTGGGCAGTTTAACGATGCAAAATGCACCCGAATTTGATGCGTTCTCCCGGTCAGTAATTCAACATCAACAAACGTCAAATTAGTAAACTCATGCAATACCTTGTACTTCGTCATGGCATCTTTTTCAGAACCTTCAACCATATGATGACAGCTTTGTCTTGCCCTTACCGAAGCATCCCTTCCAATCGGACGATCAATAATACCTTCTTTTGCAGACAATGCCCCCTGCAACACCGCATAATAGCGTTTCTGTATTTTTCGATCTCTAAATTGAGCCGTTAAATGCTCAAATGCAATGGCGGATTTTGCAAGCATCATCACCCCTTCTGTAAATTGATCCAACCGATGAACAATTCCTGGTCGACCTTCTTGCCCTGAAGCCAATGCAATGCCAGAAGCTAAAATAATATCCACCAAATTAACATCCGCTATGGTTGGGGCTGAATGCACCACCAATCCAGCAGGTTTATGAACCACCAATACATGATCATCAGAATACAACATGGGAATTTGCCAGTGCATGGAATGGATAACCCCATCCTTCAACTCACCAACAACCGGCAATGTTTCCATCACTGCAGGAAAGATGACAACAATTTCATCACGATGCTGAACCTTCTGTGATGGCCGTACCCTTTCTCCATTGCAACGAATTGCGTCAGATTGAATATGTGTTTTAATAACGGATCGAGGGAGGTTTAAAACCTCACTTAAATAACGATCAATGCGGACCTCATCCACCAAATAAACACTAATTTGATTTTTTTCGCTCATGTAAAAAATAATGCAAAATTATAAAACCAATGCCAATATTCAAAAAAACATCCGCCAAATTAAATACTGGAATAATCAAAATATTAATAAAATCCGTCACTCGTCCATGCACCAATCGGTCAACGGTATTTCCCAAAGCCCCAGCAAGAATACAACCAAAGGCAACCATTTCCATGGGATGATTAACCAACGTCCTCAATGAATACAGAATGTAAGCAATGGCAAGTACCCCCAACCAAAGCAATATGGATGTAAAATCAGAAAACAAACCATAAGCCGCCCCAGTATTAAACACAAGATCGAAGCGAAAAAATCCCGCATCAACCGAGCGCTCCAGCAACCAGTGACGTGCCATAAATTTTGTCAATTGATCCAAAATAAATCCAATAAAAGCAATCAGATAAACATTACGAATCATGATTACCTGATCAAATTTATGCACGAAACAGCGTGGTGTCCGATAATGAAATCAGAACAATAAGAATCATAATAATAACAGCCAAGCAAAAACCCAAACCTCTTACAAACCCAATAATAAAATTAAGCCCCATTAATCGAGACGGGTTTGCAATCAAGTGAACAATATCATCAAACTTTGATTCATTCATTATACTCATCATCAACTTAAGTTCATGCCTTAAGTTTTCAACGTCATTCACATAATCATCCGTAAAATCATCCGGAGTATACTGGTCAAACGCATCTTTTTGAGCATCAAAACTCTTCTTTGCTAAAAAAGCATCAGAACGAATAGCCCCCTCTTTATCTGAAATATTTTTGTTCAAATCATCCGTCATGATAAAACTGAAATACCAGGCAATACCTTACCTTCTAAAAATTCCAAACTGGCACCCCCACCCGTAGAGATATGATCCATTTGATCCGCAACTCCGGCTTGGTTAACGGCCGCAATGGAATCCCCACCACCAACAATTGTTGTGGCATGATGCGCATCGGCCAATGACCGAGCTACAGAAAACGTTCCATTTGAATATTCAGGAGTTTCAAAAACACCCAATGGGCCATTCCAAAAAACGGTTTTTGAAGATTCGATCAGACCTTGAATACGCGCCACAGACGCAGGCCCTGCATCAACCCCAATTTGATCATCATTAAACACCTCAACCACTTTCGCTGTGCGTGGATCATCAAATGATGTCACCGCCACATGATCTTCAGGCAAATACAATGTTTTGCCCAATGTATTTACCCGTTCTAAAAATGAATGAGCTTTCGGAATTAAATCAGGTTCAACCAATGACTGTCCAACAGAAATGCCTTGCGCTGCCAATAAAGTATAAACCATGGCACCACCCAATACCATCACATCCACGGTTTGCAATAAATTCTCAAGCACTGAAAACTTACTTGAAATCTTGGCACCACCAATAATGGCCGTTAATGGACGCGTAGGGGAATTTAACACCTGAGTTAAATAATCCAATTCCTTATCAAGCAATAACCCTGAAAAAGCTGGCAAATACTGAGCGATCCCGTAGGTTGACGCATGTTGCCGATGAACAGCCCCAAAGGCATCCTGCACAAAATAATCACCATAACTCGCCAATCGTTTTGAAAAATCAGCATCATTGGCTTCTTCTTCTTTGTAAAACCGAATGTTTTCCAATAACAAAACATCCGAATCATTTAAATTTTGAATCGCAGACTCAACATTGGGACCAATGCAATCATCCACTTTTTGGACAACATGGCCCAATAATGCTTGCAAATTGTCTCTAATTGGGGATAATCGCTTGGACTCATCCACCCTCCCACCGGGTCGACTCAAGTGTGAAATCAATACCACACGGGCACCCTTTTGAGTTAACGCTTGAATGGTTCCCAATGAGGCCTTGATCCGAGTATCATCAGCAACACGTCCATCTTTCAAAGGTGCATTAAAGTCAACACGAACAAGAACAACTTTGCCTTTTAGTGATTGGGATAATAAATCAGCAAAGGACTTTCGCATAGGAAATTTTTTCTACCAAATCAACCACTCGATTTGAATACCCATATTCGTTATCATACCAAGACACAATTTTAACTAAATTACCATTGGCCATTGTTGATAATCCATCCACAATTGATGAATGAGGATTTCCAATCACATCCACCGATACGAGCGGTTCTTCAGAGTACTCCAAGACACCCTTCATGGGACCAATTGCTGCAGATTTAAGTGCCGCGTTCACCTCTTCTTTGGTGACATCTCGTCGCAATTCAGCCACCAAATCAACCACCGATCCATCTGGGGTTGGAATTCTCATCGCCATGCCATCCAACTTCCCTTTTAACTCAGGAATGACCAATGAAACCGCACGTGCAGCACCCGTTGATGTAGGAATAATCGACAGTCCTGCCGCACGAGCACGCCGAAGATCACTGTGGGGCAAATCCAAAATGGATTGATCATTGGTATAAGCATGCACTGTATTCATGAATCCTTTTTCAATACCGAAAGAATCATTCAGCACCTTTGCAATTGGGGCCAAACAGTTGGTCGTGCAACTGGCGTTGGACCAAGCTTTAACACTTTCGTCATAGGTCTCATCATTCACACCCAATACCATCGTATGAATATCATCTTTGGCGGGCACCGTTAAAATCACTTTTTTTGCGCCAGCATCAATATGACTAAGGTAGCCCCCACGATCAGAAGTAGCCTTAGTAAAAACCCCGGTGGACTCAATCGCAACATCGACATCTAACTCAGACCAAGGCAATTCGCTTGGGTTTCTTTCTGAATAAATATTAATTTTAGTGCCATTCACGACGATGGCATTTCCATCAACTTCAATGGTCCCATTAAACTTTCCATGAACTGAATCATACTTCAATAAATGCGCCAATGTTTTGGGATCAGTTAAATCATTAATCCCAACCACAGTAATATTTGGATTTTCTTGAACAATACGAAACACATTTCGCCCAATTCTTCCAAACCCATTAATTGCTATTTTTACACTCATATCGTCACACTACCTTTCTTATGTTTCTATTAAACCAAAATTTCCGTCATCTGTAACGTAGATAACGTTAATTTTCTCATCCGATGCATTGCGAAACACCAAAAATGACTGCTCTCGATCTTCTAAAATCAACGCCGCATCTTCTGGATGCATTGGTCGGGGCACATACAACTTAGACGGATCATCGTTGGATTTCTCCTGTTTTTCTTCACCAACCATATTGAGGGTAATTTTCTGAATATCCCGTTTATTTTTCATGGCTTGCTTGCGATTTTTGAGACGTAGTTTATCTTTGTATTTTTTTAATTGCCGTTGCAATTTATCAACCATAACATCAATACTTGCATATAAATCCCGGCTTGATTCTCTTGCAATTAGTGCTGATCCGGGAACCAAAACAGTGGCAGAAACAATCTGACGATCTTCTTCATTCGGAAAAGTTTCAACATCCAGATCAACCTGAATTTCTTCAATCTTATCAAATATGGTTTCTAACTTTAATAATTTTTTATCGACATACTCTTTGATACTATCCGTAATATCAACTTGATGCGTTTTAATTATAATTTGTGTCATGGTCACATCCCTTTAAAAATTTGCCAACCCCCAAAATTAGCTTCAATGATGAAGATATTTTAGCACTAAACACAGTTATTTCACAAGCAAAGTAAATTTAGTTAATCGCAAAAAATCGATTTTAAGGTATACTGTATTTCATGTCCAATGTCATGGCGATTATTTTAGCGGCAGGAAAAGGAACCCGATTCAATTCTGACCTCCCAAAAGTTCTGCATACCATTCATAAAAAGCCAATGGTTCACCACGTCATTGAGTCTGTCAGGCAATGTGGAATTACCAACACCTGCTTGGTGGTGGGATACCAAAAAGAAGCCGTATTGTCAGCATGCCAACCATACAACGTTTCTCATGCCACACAAATGGAACAGTTGGGAACAGGTCATGCTGTGGTCTGTGCACTCGATGAAATCCAAAAAACCAACCCCACCCATTGCCTAATTTTAGCTGGGGATTGCCCCCTCATTCGATCAGAAACCCTGAAAAGCCTAGTTGCAACACATACCGAGACACAAGCCGCGGCAACCATACTAACGGCAACCTTGGCGGATGCCGGAAACTATGGACGAATCATTCGAGATCAAAACAATCACATCTTAGCCATCAAAGAGGCCAAGGACTGCACGCCCAACGAACGTCGCATACAAGAATTCAATAGTGGCATCTACTGCTTTAAAACTCAGGAATTATTAAGTAGCATTACCCATATTCAAACAAATAATGCTCAAAATGAATATTACCTCACCGACATGATTGAAATTTTAAAAAACCAGGGCCTGATTATTTCAGGTCATTGCATTGAAAATGCCATTGAAGTCAGTGGTGCAAACACTCAAGACGAATTGGCCATTTTAGAACAAAACACACATTAATTGAGGAGAAGCCCAACATCCGGCAACCTTACAGGCGCAGCCATCGAGAAACACCGAGACGGATGCCTTTCGGCCATCTCTTCTGTGGGCAGCGTACTTAATTTAGGTCAACTAACGGAAGTACAAGACACCTACAACTCAACCAACGGATCCTATTCCAAAGAATACCCATCTGGAATGAGAATAATCGGTTATGAATTTAATGCCACAGTTTCCAACAACGGCACCAAAATTTCAAGTAAAAAAGAAAAAACCGGAGAACCCCTACCCGTACGTGCAAGGGTAATTACATCTCAAGGCCATGCGTTTAGAATTTCCGCGATTGTCGATAACAATAAAATCGCATCGATCCCTAACTGCACCGCTGATAATAGAGACAATTTACCTGACACTGATGTTCGTAATATTTTTGAATGGGTTCAAAGCCTTAAAGGACTCAAACTCAATTATTTTATACGCAAATTCTTGCCCGCAATCCAATTAGAAATCAATCAAATGACACAGCACAATACCTCAGGATCAGAAGAAAAAAAATAACAGATAACCGTTGATTCTCTCCAGCTATTTTACAATATCAATATCAACATCAAGGTGATCCAAGCGTTGTTGAATGGCATCCAATACAAACGCTTCGGACTGGTAATGCCCCAACAACATCACGGCAACTTTTTGTTGACGCAAAGCTTGCATATCATGGTACCCCAATTCTCCCGTAATATATAAATCAGCCCCATGATCAATCACGTCTTGCGTAAAGGACTTGCCACTCCCCCCACACAAGGCAACTTTTTGAATCTCTAATTGATCGGGGACAATTTTGGCCAAAACCGGCACTTTATCTTCAATATCAATAATATCAATTGGCTTGGACACAGAAACCAATTTGCCATAGCCATTCACAATATCGGTTTGTTCGATAATATCCAATTCAAATTGGCGCATGAGAACATCTGTAACTCCATCGGATGCCCGATCCAAATTGGTATGGCTGACATAAAAGCCAATGTCTTTTTTTATCAGCTCCCTTAACACCTGATGCGACCAATCATCATATCCAACCGAACGAAACGGTTTAAATATCAGTGGATGATGAGAAATAATAAAATCATAGTTGTATTGTTGCAACACATCCCAAGTATCCAAATTAAGCTCCAACACCAAGGCAATGCGATCAATATCTCGAAGCGTGTCAACTTGAAGCCCAACATTGTCCCAAGACTCTGCGGTATCCTCCGGCGCCCAGTTTCTCATGACAGACAAAACATCATGCTTAATTCCCATAAAATTAGTTTAAAATGTAACCCTTAAAAAATACCAGTAAATTTTATCTTGCAACCGATTTATTCTTATAGACTTCATCATGTTGATACAATTTTTGTATCAAATAAATATTGGCCAAATCATCCATAAAGCGTTCCCTTTGAGATGATGTTGTCTGAGAATAAATATCCTGGCTTTCCATCGGATCATCCGCCAAATGAAACACTTCAATATCACCTGTCTTCCCATGCCAAAGAAACTTGTAGGGCCAATAAACAATGCTTAAGCGCTTCCCATACGGCTGAATTAAAACCACTGGCTGCAATTCCTTTGAAAAAATACTGTTCCCCATAAAATGATGCGCCCCGACTTTCGCATCGATCATATCCAATATCGTCGGCGCAAGATCCATTTGTGAATAAGGCTCATCAATAACCTCCGGCTGAATTTGATCGGGCCAATGAATAAATAACGGGATTCGAAACGATTCCTCATAATAACCAGCCTCTTGGTGATATATCCCATGTTCCCCCATGGGAATGGTATGATCGGATGTCACAATCACAATACTGTTTTGATCCAAGCCTCGGGCCTTTAGTTCATCAAAAAATAACGCGATGCCTCGATCAACCAAATGAATGCTATTCGCATACTCTTCATGAATATCTTTTGGCACTTTATGCAATAAACGACGGTGCTCGGGCACACTACTAAATGGAAAATGGGATGCGACTGTGACCAATGAAAAAAACATGGGTTTATCGGAAAAGCCTCCCTGATCATAATAATCAAAAAATCGTTTAAAAAAGACATTATCCTCCGGACCCCAACCACGCCACACATACGGTTTATCTTCAGGTTTCACGTACGGCTTTACCGTCTTCATATCAAAACCACGCGTGCCAAAAAATTGTTGCACGTTATCAAACCCATTCAAATCATACGCATGAAAAATCACACTTTTATACCCATTATCTTTTAATGCATCCGCTAAAGAATACGTCGTTAAATCCACATATTGGGTCGTAATTTTATCCGTAATACTCGGTAGCAAAGAAAGAAAAATACTCACATGCCCTCGAGCCGATTGAATCGAATTTGCATAAAAGTTTTGGACCACCAAACTTTGAGTTGCCAACTGATTTAAAAATGGGGTAATTTCTTTGCCTGCATCGGTTTTCTTGCCGATCACACTTTGATTCAACGATTCCACAACAATCAAAAAAATATGAGGCGAACTCTGCTTAGACGGTGTAAACGAGTTAAAGTTAGCATTACCTGACGTTTGAAGTAGGTACCCACCCGGCTCATAATTCACATGAATCATGGATTTAAAATAATAAACATAAATGGACTTTAAAAATGCACTGGGTGGATCATAACAGGGCATGGCAGAAAACAGACAAGCCAAATACAGTCCCACCACCACACCAATGGGACGCCAACCCGATACGGTGGCCTGAAATCGGGAAATCGACCTGTGCTTCCACTCCATAAAAAGTAAAATCAAAACAAAAACAAGGACGTAATTAAACACCTCCTTTTCCAAAGAATTCCACATGTAGACCAACGACTCTAAGTAAAATGTATTGGCCAAATTATCTTTTAACATGTCCCACTCAAATTGGACACGTGCATGAAAATGGTACGCCGCACCCAACCCATACATAAAAAGAAAGCCAAGATTGCCTAGAATGAGAGCTTTTTTGGACCGATTGCACAAAAAGTTAACCAAATAAAACAACAACGCCACCGGAACAAAACTTAACAATATTAATAAAATGCCTTGGGCATTAAAATAGAATCCCCCCATGCTTTCAGTCGCATGAATTTGAAACAAGTATAAAAAATGAAATAAAAATAACCAATAAATGGTTGGGCTAGTCACCCGTCTTAAAAATGCACTGATAAACCGCACGGCATAAAACTCCTAAGTTTTGGATAAGTTTAGTATAGCTTGAATACAAAAAACAATAAATGCATCAATCCAATGGCAAGGGACGCACCTGATTACGTTCAAGCGCAAATTGGGATTGATACATGGTCTTTAAATCTGAGCGAAATTGTTGAATTAACGTCGTCGGCACATCATGAATAATGGAGGTCTTTTCTAAAGGGTCCGCCACTAAATCATAAACATATTCCTTTTGCGTATCTTCAAAAAAGCGATACTTATATGGAAATCGGACCACACTAAAGTGTTTGGCATACGGCTGAACCAAAAATATCGGATCAGACGAGCCATCAAAAATAGAGGTGCCCTGAAAATTCGACGACCCTTCAGAAATTGACAGTAGATCCAAAATCGTTGGCGCAACATCCATTTGAGATGCCACCTTTTTGATGGTTTGAGGGGCTAGCTTGGCGGGCCACGTCATAAAAAATGGAATACGAAAGGAATCTTCATGGTACCCGGCCTCCAGATGATAATTGCCATGCAGCCCCATTGGAAATGCATGATCGGAGGTAATAATCACCAATGAGTTTTCCAAAAGCCCGCGCTTTTTAAGCCCTTCATAAAAGCGTGCGATGCCACGATCTACCAAATGAACCGAGTTGGCATAATCCTCATGAATATCTTGAGGGCTGGGATAGATGTGCTTGTCTTTGGGCTTCATCGAGTTAAACGGAAAATGGTTGGCAATGGTCATTAATGTATAAAACGTCGGTGAATCACTTGAACGTTGATCAAAGTACTCAAAAAAGCGCTTAAAATACACCTCATCCTTAACTCCCCAAACCAACCGATCATCAAAATCTTTGGGCGTTAAATACGATCGAACCGTTTCATATTCATCATAACCATGCGTCAAAAAAAATGAAGTGGTATTATCAAAATTCCGATTATGGTACGCGGAAAAAGCAATGGATTCATACCCATTCTCCGATAAAACCGACGCAATGGATTTGATACGAACATCAGGGTACTTAACAAATGTTTTCCCCTTCAACGAGGGAATAAATGAAAACAACAACCCAAAATGCCCTTTGGCCGTTTGAATTGAATTGCAATAAAAACGATCAACAACAACACTCGTTGATTTCAATTGATTCAAATACGGTGTGTAGGCCCGACCAGAGGGGGCCATCGCGCCAATAACATCCGCATTCAACGACTCCACAATAATTAAGAAAACATGGATTGGTTTTTCCTGAATATTGATGGCATCTTTGGGAGGTAAGGTTCGAAGGAATGGGTACTCGTTATCCGACAACCGAACCTTAACCACCTGATCGGATGCATAATAAAAATAAACAGACCGAACAAATTTCAGCAACGGGTCCATCGCCTCAATGGGCAAAATAATCATCAAAAAATAAAGTAAAAACCCAACGCAACGCTTCTTCCAAGAAATAACTGATGGCATGATCTTTGATACGGTGTTATACCGCCATTCAAGAACACCAAAAATAACCAAAATAATGCCCCCATACTGCAATCCTTTGGCATCCAAGGAATGAAAAAGAACATTCAAAGATTCTGGCGTAAACGCAATGCTTAAATTTTCAACCAAGACATTCCATCGCAGTGAATCATGCGAACCAAATGTATACGCCGCCGACACTGAATATACGGTTAATCCCAGCGCCGATAAGGATGTGGTCACCCATCGCTTGGATGATACATTGGCAAAAATTTGAAATGTTAGCACCACCGTCAATAAGCTCCAGAGAATTGAAAAAATACCCACAAATGAAAAAGAAAACCCGCCCGTATCATTGGTAGCAAATACTTCATACAGGTAATAAAATTGCAAAAACCCCATAAATATGGGAAAGGGGCCAATTGGAAACGGCAATGCAGCCCGTATCGATTGCACAAATAAATTAAATTGAGTCACAACCCTATCACTATAATCATATCCAAGAAAAATGCATAGCATTTCCACATTAAATTAAACCATTGATCGAACCCCAACAATTCACCCGAATGAATCAACACATGAAAATCTTGTGCAAGAAATCAAACACCCTTGCCAGAGATGCCAAACAGCGTCAAAAAAGAATCAAACACGCACAAATTCAGCACATAAGGTCCCCCTAACCTCCATTGGCGTTTATCACGTCCCTAGATCTTGATTCAGCTGATTGATTGTCCAACCAACTGGCCTGTATCTGGAACATTTAATTAGTATTACGAATCAAGGAGCGCTGCAGATGATAAAAAATCACCTAATTTGGATAAAGTAGTTTTTAGAATTTCAAGAATGCGAGGTCCCATTACAGGAATCCCTAAATCATTTAACCCCATCTGAACACCATCTTTACCGTGAGAAAGATTAGGACCCCCAACAGAATTTGTTCTACCCATATAAACACTCCTTAGATTTAATCTATACCCGGTTTCTTTTTCAAATAAACATAAAAGGGGTGCCCCACCAATTAAGTTATCGATGCGTCAAATTAATATTCAGACGGTGGCACATCATAATAATCCACCATTACCGTGGCCACCTGAGAAAATAAAGGTGCCGCGGCAGTAGACCCCCAAATGGTGGTTTTGGGCTCATCTATCGCCACAAAAATAGCATATCTAGGGGAATGAATGGGCAATAAACCAACAAAAGAAGCAATATAGGCATCCTCTTCATAGCCTCGGCCATTTTCTAAGGGTTTTTGTGCCGTGCCTGTTTTTCCACCAATTCGATACCCCTTCACTCGGGCATGACGACCCGTTCCTTTTAACACCACATCTTCCATAGCCGCTCGAACCAATGCCGCGGTTTTAGACGAAACCACCCGTCGGGATCGAAAGGATCCCAAATGAGAAATGGTTAAATTATTATGATCCGTTTGATGCTTAATAATGCGGGGGCGAATATACATTCCATCATTGCCAATGGCCGCAACAGCAGCCGTCATTTGAAGCGCTGTCACACTAATGCCTTGGCCAAAGGACATCACCGCATTATCGATGGGCGCAATTTGATCCAGCGATCGAACCAAACCCTTGGTTTCACCTGGCAAATATATGGATGTTCGCTCACCAAACCCAAACAATTGAATATAATTTAAAAAGGCCGCAGCCCCCATTTTTTCAGCCAATAATATGGTTCCAACATTCATGGACTTAGTTAAAATATCCTTGGCTTCATAATGGGTTGGGTCCCCAGGCTCTCGATCGTGAGCCTCTTTAATTCGGCGCCGTTGAATCACAATGGATTCAGGAATCTCAAGAATCATTCCTGGGGTCACCACTTTTTCTTCCAAAGCGGCCGCATACGTAACAATCTTAAATGTAGACCCCGGTTCAAAAACATCCACAATGCACGAGTTTTTCAATACAGAATACTCCGATAGATGAAAATCATTGGGATCAAAATATGGGTAATTTGCCATAGCAATAACCTCGCCATTTTTTACATCCAAGACAATCACTTGCCCCCCCTCCGCCTCAACCCGATCAATATTTTCTTTCAACAACTTTTCAACGAAGAACTGAATACGATAATCAATCGTTGTAATCAAGTTCCCCCCCTTAAGGGAACTCGCTTCAACCCCTTGTTCCGCTTTTGCGAACCCTTTGGCTCGACCAATCAGTGTTTTATTTGAAGAAATGATGCGAACCCCACGCGGATCCCCCTTGATAATATAGTACCCTTCTTCCCCAGTCAGAAATCGATCAAACTGATACTCCAATCCACCCAACCCCTTATCCATGCCAACAAAGCCCAAAACATCGGAAAGCAACACATTATTGGGATATACTCGACGCTCTTCTTGCAATACATTCATCTGTTGTGGAAATAGCTGTTTAATCGTTTCAGTATCTACCCCATCCATCTTTCGCTTCAACCAAACAAATGAAGAAGAATTGTTGATTTTTTTTAATACCTCTTGAGTTGTCATATCCAACAAAGGCGCCACAATGGTTGCAAACGATGTATTATCTTTAATACGCATGGGCGATGCATACACAGAATACACCGGCCGACTTATGGCCAATGGGTACTGATTTCGATCCAGAATCTTCCCACGACTGGTATCAATTTTAATCAACTTTTGAATTTGTTTTTCAGATCGATCCAAATAAAAATCATGTTGACCAACCATCAAATAAACCAATCGGCCAATGATCCCTAAAAAAATGATCAAAAAAAATGCTAAAAATAAAAACGTTCGAATTCGAAATGATGTCATCTGGACTGAACCTCATCGGTGCTAAATACCCGAATTCGATTTTGTCTAATCATGCCCAACTGATTGGCCGCAACATCATGCACCTTATCCAAACTCGTTTGCTGATAATAATTCAATTCCTTTAATTCAACATCTCGTTCAATGGCTTGTAACTCTAACGTTAATGATTGCAACTCCTGAGTCAAACGAAATGTTCGAACATTGTAATTAAGCGTCAATATCAAAAAAACAAATGAAAAAATATAGATGCATGCAAAAAAGAATGCCCGTTTACTCACTTTGACAAGCGCTTATTATAAGATCTCTAACAGTATCTGGCTTGGCTCTTCCTTTGGTTTCCTTCATCACTTGCCCCATCAAAAAATTGGCGGACCCCGTTTTCCCATTTTTTATTTTTTCAACCACATCAGGGTTGGCCTTCAACACATCATTGACCACCTGTTGCAATTCATCTTGGTTGGATATTTGTGCCCCGCCCATGGCCGAAATAGCATCGTCCACCGAAGACTTTCCATCGAGAAGTTTGGGCAAAATATCTTTAACCATTTTTGTTGAAATATCCCCAGTTGCACACCGATCAATCAGTGTTGCAAAAACAGTCGGGGACATACTTAGCTCCCCCATGGTCTCTTTTAAGAGTGCATTTAACTCGCCAACAATCCATTTTGACATGTCTTTTGGGGTTGCTGAATTTAAATGCTCACGAGACAGTTCAAAGAAGTCATACAACATTCGCGTCTGCAAATACACTTTCACATCGTGAGCTGGCAAACCAAACTGATCGGTATACCGTTGCCGAACCACATCTGGCAAGTCAGGCATCTCAGATCTCACCTGTTCAATCTGCTCTTTTTTAACAATCAAAGGCTTTAAATCAGGGTCCGGAAAATAACGATAATCATGGGCGTTTTCTTTGCTTCGAAGGGCGGATGTTTGCCCTGTAGCATCATCAAAATTCATGGTTTGCTGAATGATTTTACCACCAGATTGAATCACCGATATTTGACGTTCAATTTCATAATTTACAGCGCGTTCAATGCTTCGAAATGAATTGAGGTTTTTAACTTCGGTACGTGTCCCAAATTCTTTCTGACCAACCGGTCGTACGGAAATATTTGCATCACAACGAAATGATCCTTTTTCTAAATCCCCATCACACACACCAATAAAGGTTAATATCTGGTGCACTTTTTCCATGTAAGCACGGGCTTCTTTCGCATTGCGAATTTCTGGCTCTGACACAATTTCAATTAACGGAACCCCAGCACGATTCAAATCAGACGATGATCCAGTAGCACCAGCGATGCCATCCGCTCCCTCATGATTCAATTTACCCGCATCCTCTTCCATATGAATACGCGTTAAATGAATGGTTTTGCCCAAATCCTCAAGAACGACACGCCCGCCTAAACAAATCGGATACTCAAACTGAGAAATCTGATACCCTTTCGGAAGGTCCGGATAAAAATAATTTTTACGTGCAAATACAGACCGTTCCTGAATATCACATTCAAGCGCCAACCCAGCCATAATTGCCAAACGCACCGTTTCCAAGTTTAAAACCGGCAACGCCCCTGGCAAACCCAAACTTACGGGCGTTACATTTTGATTGGGGGCTTCGCCAAATTCTGTGGAGGCACGACAAAACAGTTTGGATTTCGTATTTAACTGAGCATGAATTTCCAGACCAATCACCGGTTCGAATGCCATTATAAAACCCCCTCAAATGAATATTTAGGCTGAAATTCCATGGCGCGCTCAAATGCATGCGCCGCCTGAAGCAACTCACGCTCTTTAAACCAGCCCCCCACCAACTGACAACCAATGGGAGCCCCGGACGAATCAAGGCCGCATGGAAATGACATCGCTGGCAACCCCGCCAAATTCACTGGAATGGTTGCAATATCAGATAAATACATCTGCATGGGGTCATTCAAATTGGCCCCTTTTTCAAACGCTGTTGTGGGTGCTGTTGGGGAACAAATAAAATCATAAGACTTAAATAAATTGGCATACGTCTCAGACACCACGGCGCGAACCTTTTGGGCTTTTCCATAATAGGCATCATAATAACCCGAACTCAACACATACGTCCCCAAAATAATGCGTCGCTTCACCTCATCCCCAAACCCCTGCTGACGAGTGGTTTGAATCATTTCCTTGAGTGAATTTGCCGCGGTGTTTCGATTGCCATAACGAACCCCATCAAAACGACTCAAATTGGATGAAACCTCGGCTGGTGCTATAATGTAGTAAGTTGCCAACGCCTCATCGACCAAATCAAAATCAAAATAATCAATGCTTGCGCCCAATGATTCAAACCGCTTTAACGCCTCAGAAATGGATTCGCGCACATCTGGCGCAATGGTTTGAGACATCAACTGATTGGGAACGCCGATGCGTTTTCCTTTCAAAGAATCAACCGCTAAATTTGCAGAAAATGGCTCGACAGAACGATTCTCTGACGTTGAATCATACGGGTCAAATCCACACAATGATTCCAAAATCAATGCGGCATCATCCACATATTGCGCAAACGGACCAATTTGATCCAACGATGAGGCAAACGCCACCAAACCATACCGCGATACACGGCCATACGTTGGCTTTAACCCAACAACACCACAAAAAGACGCCGGCTGACGAATGGATCCGCCAGTATCCGATCCCAACGTCAGTGGAACCAACCCAGCGGCAACCGCAGCAGCAGACCCACCTGATGAGCCCCCAGACACCAATGATTTATTCCAAGGATTGGATACCGGGCCATAAACCGAATGTTCATTGGACGACCCCATGGCAAACTCATCCATATTGGTGCGGCCCACGGGAATAAACCCCGCTGCCATGATCTGCCCAACAGCGGTGGATGTATACGGCGATCGATACCCTTTTAAAATATTAGAGGCACATGTAACCAACTCCCCATCAATGCACATGTTGTCTTTAATGCCGACCGGAATCCCAGCGCCTACGGGCAATTCAGCCCCATTGGCTAACGCCTCGTCTTGAGCCTTCGCCATTTGAATGGCTCTTGCCTCAAACACATCAATAAATGCATTCACTTCACTATTCTTTTGTGCAATTTGATCAATAACAGATCGGGTTAACTCTTCACAACCCAGAGCTTTGGATCGAATGGCATCATGAATTTTACGCAACACACCCATTACGACAAAATCTTCGGAACAGAAAAGCCACCAGATTTATACTCAGGAGCATTTTCCTTGACCAACGGATGCTCAAATGATTCAGGAACATCCTCACGACCAACAACATCTTTGTGAATCGGCCATTCAAATGAAGGATCCGGAACTTTCTTTACGTTATTTAAAACATCCATATAATCCAACACCTTCTCAATTTGAACAGAAAACTCTTGCTTTCGTTCATCTGTAAGAGACAAACAACTCAGCTCTAAAATAGAATCAACATCAATATTTGACATATGCCAATATTACTTGATTTTATTTGGAGATTCAATTGGTACACTTTAAGTTAGATGTCATGTCACGACAAAAAAATACCCAACAAACAACATCAGAAGTAGTGAATGAATGCCCCACCGATTACGTGACCGAAGAAATATCAATCAATTCAATGGTTTGAGGATCAATAGGGGGATAAATAATAGACGGTTCACGCTCCTCTTGATCCGCCGCTTGATCATCTTCACGGCCATCACCACCTTGATAAAAGCTGCCGGATCCTCCACCGGAATTAAATAATGTATTTTTAAGTCCCAAACGAGACGAAAGCGAGTGATTTCTGTGTAACATTTCAACCTACTTAACCATTAAAAAACGCCATTGTTATTTAATGTTAGTCAATATCGTCAAAATCTGATTAAAAATTTCAAAACCACTATTCTAAACGAAGTTTTTGACCGGGCTCAATATGAACAGAGGTTAACAACTTTCCATTAATCGTAACCATTTGAATATCGAGTTGATTCAACTGCACTAAATGTTCCCATTTAGACGCATCGCCATAATACCGCCTCGCAATTTTTTGAATAGAATCCCCAGGTAAAACAATTGTAACGCGAGATTTAGAAATTGACGAAGATGGGTTTGGGGGTAATGGTGGCATTGGTTCAGGCGCAGGCTTTTTTACAATCACGGCTTTTGCCGGCTTTGATTGATGGGCCACCATCCGTAATCGAAGCGCTTCGCGCCATTGATTGGCCGTATCTATCACATACGTTAGAAAAGGAAGCTCGGAAAACACTGGGTCCCGTGTGGTTTTAATTAAAACCACCGTTGATGGCGATAACTTTGGACCGTTATACAGCTTAAAAAATGCACTCAATACCTCCCCTCTAGTAACAAACACCAAGGGATCTTTCCATGAAGGAACCAGGGAACGCACTGAACGAGGCAACTTCAACTCGGTAGCCACCATCATGCTCGTAGAAATTTGTTCCGTTGAGCCATTTAAAAGTAAAAGTAAGTTCACAAATGCCTGACGAGTGACATATGAATTCGGATAAAATGACCCCAATCGAGGTAAAGGCAAGGCATTCGGATGATGTTGAAACAATCGGATATAAGGCCCATAATTGGCCATATCATCGTACTGACGGGTCATTTCACTTGGGGATCGATCTTTAAAAAACCACATTAAAAACGCATATAAGTCCCGCTTTAAAATGGGTTGATCCAAACGAGCATCCTCGCCATCCACCACCGGAACAAAATAATCAGTGACCAAATCAGTCAGCAAACAAATTTCTTGCTCACTCGCACCCGTGATTGGCAAATGACGATAAATTTCAATCGATCTCGACAAATGAGGTTCTAACTTCAAATCCTCATTCAACACGTGAACATCGACAACATTGCGCCCCATCTGAAGCTTAAGATTTGGAAAAAAAGTTTTCTTTCGAACAGGAATTAACTGCCCATTAACAATCAAAAACCCTTTATCTATGGTTGATGTTGCAACAAAATCAATGACTGACTGTGATGTTAATTGGTCCTGTTTGGGAGACTCAATTCGAATATCCCCATGAACCATCTGAACTAAAAAAAGAAAAATAAAAAGATTACGAATCATGTCGTTTCACTAGAATATCCACCACATCCCCAATGGCGTACCCTTGTGATTTCAATACCAACATTAAATGGAACAATAAATCCGCCGATTCATTTAACAATTCATCTTTATCGCCATTTTTTGCCGCAATAATAACTTCCCCAGCTTCTTCCCCGATTTTCTTCAACACTCGATCTAAACCAGACGTAACCAATGCGTTCACATAAGACCTTGAATTGCCAGATGATAGTCGCTCATCAATAATGGTCTCTAGTTGATTTAAAAATTCTACGTTTCCAGCCATACCTTTTGCTCTCCTACAATGGATTCTATTTCAGCAATGGCTGAATCCTTAATCCAATATTTTTTACTTGTTTCTATCGTTTGTTGTTGTATATGAAAGTATAATGGAATTTGACCACGATTCAATAGACAAATTTGCTTGATTTGATGCAAATCATCCAACGATTGCCCCTCCAGCAAATCAACATGACAAATTTTTTGAGCCAATTGACTGGTGAGTGACTGAACCGATTCTACCATTAATGAAACTTCCGCATTTCGAACCTTTACTTTGCCCGTTAATTTAACAATAACGTCATCTTGAAGTTGCGCTGCAATGCCCGAATACTTTGGAGAATCAAAAGCAAGAATGGTAACTTTTCGACCAAAATCTTCAATCTCACCCATTGTAAACGGGCGATTTGTTTTGGTCATTCGGTGATTCACATTGGATAAAACACCAACCACATCCACAACTTCTTTATCAAACGAGTCCCCCAAATCTCCCAAGGCAACGCCCTCTTTCCATTGAGGTAAAAATTCATCCAATGGGTGGGACGACAAATAATCCCCGACCAACTCCTTTTCAAACCGAAGCAATTCCAAATGGCCAAACTCTTTGTAAGAACTATCATTTAAAATATCGGTATAAAAGTCTTCATCCAATGTTTGAAACAAACCCATCATTCCCTCTGAAGAGTGACGTGCCGATGATTGCATTTTATCCAGAATATCTTCAAAGCATCCGAGCAATTTTGAACGGTTTTCATCCAAACAATCCAAGGCCCCAGACCGAATTAAATGCTCAACCACACGCTTATTCACATCACGCCCTTTTAAACGATTAAAAAAATCAAAGACGGAAACGAAGGGGCCATTGGCATTGCGTTCCTGAACAATGGTTTCCACTGGGGCTTCACCAATCCCCTTAATGCTCCCCAAACCAAAAATAATGTCCCCATCCTTTAACACATGCAAATAAACAGATGCATTCACGTTGGGGGGCACAATGCCAATGCCCAAGCGTTTGGCCTCAGAAACATAAATGGCGGTGCGATCCGTATTCCCTAAAACAGACAACAACAACCCCAATAAATACTCATTGGGATAATGTGTTTTTAAATACGCCGTTTGATACGACACCATGGCATACGCCGCACTATGCGATTTATTAAACCCATATTCAGCAAATTTATAACACAAATCAAATATCTTTTCAGCAATACCAACGTCAATTTTCTTTTGCTTGGCCCCAGATAAAAACTCATCTTTCATCTGATCCATCACGTCTTTTTTCTTTTTTCCCATGGCCCGACGCAACATATCAGACTGGCCCAAACTAAACCCGCCCACGGCCGTAGCAATTTGCATCACTTGTTCCTGATACACAATCATGCCATACGTATCTTTTAGTATTGGTTCCAACTGAGGCAAATCATAAACCACCTTGGTTTTTCCCGATTTATTTGAAATAAAATCACTCACCATCCCCGATCCCAAAGGGCCCGGACGATACAAGGCCAAAAGTGCCACCACATCTTCAAATGTTTTGGGCTTCAAATCAACAATCAAACGTCGCATTCCCGGTGATTCGCATTGAAAAATCCCAATACTCTCTCCAGTAGAAAACAAGTCATAGGTCGCCTGATCGTCCATTGGAATAGCCTCTATGTCAAAGTCTGGCTCATATTTGCAAATTAAATCACAGGCATCACGAATCACCGTCAGGTTTCTTAATCCCAAAATATCCATTTTTAATAATCCCAGTTTTTCGAGATTATTCATGGTGTAATGCGTGGTAATTTGACCATCATTATTCATAAGAGGAACAATGGTTGACAGGGGATCTCTGGAAATCACCAATCCAGCCGCATGCGTTGACGAATGTCGAGCAAACCCTTCCAGCTTCATGCCATAATCCAATAATTGAGTTCCGATAGGATCCCCTCGATAGACCTGACCAAGCTCTTCCACCTCTTCAATCGCTTCCTTGATGGACATATTATGGCCTGGGGCCGATGGAATCAACTTGGCCACGCGATCAACAAAATCCAACGGAACGCCAAGCGCACGCCCCACATCTCGAACAACACCCCGCGCGGCCATCGTCCCAAATGTAACAATTTGAGCCACGTGATCATCCCCATATTTTTTGGAAATATAATCGATCACTTCACCCCGCCGTTTGATGCAAAAATCAATATCGATATCTGGCATGGACACCCGCTCAGGATTCAAAAATCGCTCAAAGAGCAAATTATAAGGAATCGGATCAATTTTGGTAATATTAAGTGCATACGCAACAATGGAACCGGCCGCAGATCCCCGACCCGGCCCAACCGGAATATTTGCCTCAACACAAAAATGCAAAAAATCATAAATAATTAAGAAATAAATGGGGTATTGCATTTTATTAATGATTTCAAGTTCAAACTCAACCCGTTGTCGAATATCTGTGGTAATCTCCGTGTATTTTTGATGCATCCCCTCCCAAACCAATTGTTCTAAGTACGCCTCCGGCGTTAGCCCATCGGGGCACTCAAAATGCGGCAACAATACCTGATCAGCAATAATTTCAAGCTGACATTCATTGGCAATTTTTACCGTATTTTCAATGGATTCCGGCAAATCTGAAAATAAATCCACCATTTCTTGGGGTGTTTTCAAATAATGCTGAGAGCGCTTCGAATTATTTTGGTCATCAATATCAATTTCACGACCGGTTTTAATGCACTGCAATAAATCCTGCATCCAACCTTCGTCATTTTTCAAAAAATACACATCATTTAATGCCACAATGGGCAATTGAAGATCCTTTGAGATGGACACAACATCATCACAGATCTGATCCGTTCCCAATTCACCGGTTCTTTGCACCCCCAAGTAAAACCGATCCTTAAACACCGTTGCCAAATCCGTCGCAATGCCCTTGGCTTGATCCATAAAATGAGATTGAAGAAATTGAGCCACTGGCCCCCAATACCCTGGGGAAATACAAATCAGCCCATCAGAATGCGCGGTTAAACAGTCCAAATCAACCCGAGGGTTGTAATAAAACCCACGAACATGCCCTTCGGTTACAATATGACATAAATTTTCATACCCTTTTTGATTTTGACACAGTAAAATCAACCGTTCCATGGTTTTGGTTTTGACGGACATATCCTCAGTAAAAAACACCTCACACCCAATAATTGGATGTATGCCCTTGGACTTTGCGCCAAAATAAAAATCAATGGCACCAAATAAATTCCCCTTATCGGTTAACGCAATGGCCGGGTGCTCTTCCACACAAGCATCCAATAGCCGGGGCACACGCACGGCACCATCCAACAAAGAAAATTCAGAATGGACATGCAAATGAACAAATTTAGCATCAACTGACATTGGTGACCATCATATCATCCAGACACTATTTTTTGAATTAAAACAACCGGTATTTCCACCTAAAATGATGCATCGATCACAACATCAATGTTAGGCATGAAACCATCTATTTTTTTACAAATTGAAATTGCAACTCATTTTTTGGCCGTAACGTGATGAGAAAATCCAAATCAACCTGTTGATTAAGCACCTTAAAGTCTGAGTATCGAAACAACTTAACCAAAAAAATCAACATTTCTGTATACGCAAATTGCATACCTATGCAAAATCGAGGCCCGCCACCAAACGGTAAAAACGAAAATTTATGGCGATTTTGATCCCCAACAAACCGTTCGGGTTTAAATTCATTGGGAGATTCCCAAAATGCGTCATGACGCTGAACTAAAAAAGTTGGAATATTAATGATCGATTTCTTGGGAACAACATGCCCCAAAATCACATCATCCTCAATGGACTCACGAGAAATAATCCAAGCCGGTGGAAATAAACGCAGCGCTTCGTTAATTACCGCTTTGGTATACGTTAATCGCTGAAGCGATTCATAACTCGGATGATCATCCATACTGTTATTCTCAATTTCTTCTTTCACCGCCTGTTGAACATCTGGATATTTTGACAATAAATACAACAAAAAACTCAATGCATTGGTGGTGGTTTCATGACCCGCAATTAAAAACGTCAACACCTCATCTCGAATCATATCATCCGATATGGATTTTGAATTGGCCAACATCGACAAAAGTGATGGACGGGAATCATTGTTTGCGGCCATAACAATTAACGCCTTTAACTTTTCATTGATCTGGCGAATCGAACGGTTAAACTTAATATGTGAAGGAAGTGGCATCCCCATTGGAATAAATGGCATTAAAATTCGCTGATTCATAAATTCATTAATTTCATTTGTCTTGGCTGAAATAAATGAACTAAACTGAACCTCTGATGTTGCAAAAAACGCACGACATGCAATCTCAATGGTTAAGTTTGCCAATTCCTTGGTTAAGTCAACGGGATCATCATCAATACTTTGTAAAAAAGAATCGGTAGCAACAGAAATGTCATAACACATCGCCTCGATAAAACTCTTATTAAATAATGGCTGAATGATTTTTCGCTGGGATTTCCAAAATGCCCCATCACTGGTTAACAACCCATTTCCCAATGCCAACTTTAATGGATCATACACCATGCTTTTTTTATAATTCATATGGTTCTTCTCTAACACATTCTGAATGCCATCCGGCGCCAAAAGGTAGTTAAACTCAAAGCCAGGAAACTTAACCTTAAAAAAATCCCCATTCTTTTGAATGCAATGATTAAAGAATGCCACCGGGTCGTTATTAACTCGGATTAAATTTGAAAAGCGTGTTAAAAAAAATGATGATGTCACCGGTATTCTCTGTTGTTTATCAGGCATATGATAAACCTCCTATTTTCTCATCATTATTCACTCAATCACACAACAATAACAAGCACTCAATGGGTGTATTTAAGTCATACTTTGGATGTATTTTTACCCCTTCAACCAAAGACTCAATCAAAACACACCCCTCCATTAATATCATCTTGATATAAACAAATGCAATCATATTATAAATTGAAAAAAGGAGCCGTATGATGAACCATCAAAAATTATTTAAAAATGTTGACGAACAAGAACCCACCATATGCACCACCATTGGTGATATTCCGTCATGGTTAACAGGAAATTTGTATCGAATTGGACCGGGAAAATTTGATTTTAAAAAACAGTCCGTGAATCATTGGTTTGATGGAATGGGGCTTCTACACCATTTCCATATTGAAAATGGTGCGGTTCGTTACAAAAGCAAATTTATTAACTCCCCCGCCTATAATGCCGCTGAAAAAAATCAAAAGCTATGCTTCAGAGAATTTGCAACAGATCCATGCGCGACGCTATTTCAACGGTTTTTCACACGGTTTAATCAACAGTTCACATCCAACACCATGGTAAATATCTCAAAACTAGATCGCGATATGATCAGCTTAACCGAAACCCCACAACCCATTATCTTTGATAAGGATACCCTAGAAACAATAGGTCCTTATTCATTTAACGATGAGTTTCAATATAATTTACACACCGCCCACCCCCACAAAGACAATCACGATCAATCAATGATCAACCTTGGCATTCGAATGGGACGAAAAACATACTATGAATTTTTCAAAGTTCGAAATAATCAGCGTCAACTAATGTCATCATTACGTATCCAAAAACCATCGTACCAACATAGCTTTGCAATGACAGAAAATTACCTCATCATTATTGACACGCCATTTAAAGTAACGCCATTGGCCATTCGGTTTGGAACAAAATCATTCATTAATCATTTTAAATGGCACAAAAACACACCCACCATTTTTCATATTTTCAATATTAAAACAGGCAAAAAACAATGCACCATAAAAAGCCCCCCATTTTTTATGTTTCACCAAGTCAACGCTTTCGAAAAAAATGTCACCATCGTATTTGACACCATCGCATTCAAAAACGCGACAATCATCGATGCGTTGTATTTAGATAATCTTCGAAAAGGCATGCCCGATATCCCTGCAGGAAAATTAAAGCGATTCATATTGGACCCAAAAACTCACCAAATGATCTCAAAAAAAACATTACTTAATGAATCCATTGCGCTTCCCAACATCAACTATAAAAAATACAACGGAAAACCATATTCATGGGCCTATGCACTGAATACAAAAAAAACACCATTTTTTAACCGAATTATAAAAATCAATGTTGAAACTTGGACCCATAAATTTTATGAAAAAGAAGATTGCATTCCAAGCGAACCCATATTTATTCAACATCCGGCAAAAAATGACGAAGATGACGGAATTATTTTATCCGTATTATTCAACACAAAAACAAATACCACACAATTGCATGGCATCGATGCAAAAACGATGAGTAACAAATTCACATCGACAATCCGTGGACTTAGAGGGTACACCTTGCACGGTCAATTTTTTAAAACCGTCAGTTAATCCATTTGCGACACATTAACAAAAAGCCGTGATAGTTCAAAACGGTTTTTGACATTCATTTTTGTAAAAATATGATGCACATGACGTTTAACCGTGCTTAATGAAATGTGAAGCTGATCGGCAATCTCCTGGTTTGATTGGCCTTGAATAATATATGGCAACAATTCACTCTCTCTCTTAGTTAGTGAATACTTAGACGCAATTGCACTCATGTCAAGTGATGCGTTGCCTGAAATCAAATCGTGTGGCAACGTAAAAAGAACCGCAACAATCACCAAATAAAAGAAGGGGGTAAAAAATAATCCATTATATAATACTTTGGTAACATCCGATGTAATGTCCAAAATAATTCCAGGAATAAAAAATGCCGTGGCCCAAAAAAATCGAACCATAAAAATATACTCAATGGATGTTTTGACCATCGATGTTTTAAACCATATAAAACAAGATACAATAAAGAGAAAAATAAAGGACCCCGCCGATACAATTCGAGCGACATCAAAAAATGAAGCATCAACCATGGCCACCAAAAAAAGCGCCATATTAATCCCCCCTAGCACCGACCAGAACACAACAAAAAAAGAGCGATTAAAGATTCGTTCAAGAAGCATCGGAATCACGATAAAAAAAGAACAACTAATAAAGTGATACTGAAATGCAATCATCAATAACTTAATGCTGGGAAAGATAATGGTTGAAAGTAAAGGGACGGTAATAAACAACCAAAACAAAGCATTCGTTGGAAAAATAGCTCGATAAAAGTAATGCCCTGTCAACTTATATTTGTTATGAATAAATGCCAAGCTCCATAAACCCACCAACATAATCATTGCATATAACCATTCACCATAGTTAAATCATGCCATAAAGTAAAAAAATCAATCAACCGGCCCCAAAGGAACAATCCCAGATGGGTTAATGGTTGGGTGCGATTGATAATAATGCTCTTTTATATGATCCATTCGAATGGTATCTTCAATATCATACGCACGACGAACACGCTCCATGTATTTTGGTAATTCATTATAATCTTTAATTCGATTCAAATTGCATTTAAAATGCCCAACATAAACAGGGTCAAATCTCAATAATGTAACAAACAGTCGAATATCAGACTCAGTTAACTCATCCCCACATAAAAAGTCATTGGTCTTTAAATGTGCGTCAATTTCATCCAAAACAACAAAAAGCTGCAAAACTTCTTTTTTGTACACATCTTGAGATCGGGCAAACCCAACTTTATACACACCATTATTTATGGATTCATAAATGTAGCCATTCCAATCATCAATATCGGCTGACAAATGCCCGGGGTACAGATCAACGGTATTCTTCGTTAAGTCGTTAAACGATGCATTAAACATCCGAATAATATCGCTTGATTCATTATTAACAATTTGTCTTGTTTGAGAATCCCACAAAACAGGAACCGTCACACGCCCAGTAAAAGAGGCACAATGCGCCAAATAAATATCCCCCAAAGAAGTAAAATTCCCAAACAGGGGCAACTCAACACCATCCCCATTTGAAAAGTCCCAACCATTCGGGCCCATGTAAGGGTGAACTACAGCCAAAGGAATATGATCAACCAACCCTTTAATCTTTCGATAAATTAAGGTTCTGTGGGCCCAAGGGCAGGCATAAGAAACAATTAAATGGTACCGTTCAGAGTGCGGATAATATGGGCCTTCCGACTCAATGGATCCTCGGATGGTTGTTGGTAACCGCTCAAAAGAGCCAGACACTGTATTTGGATTAACATCTTGCACATGCCACTGACCATCAACAAACATACCCATGCTGCCATTGTATCAAATCTTTATAATAAAAAAAATAAAATGCATCCCGTCAAAACTTTCAAAACATCAGGAATTGAAGTCAAAATAAAACTATGCTATGTTATAAGCACAGGGCCTGTCAAAAAGCACGTTGTTTTTTTCAAAGCATTCCTGAACATGTATTGTACTGCTTTGAAATAAGCAGTTGCATTTTTTTTAGGGATTGCCTGTATACTGGAAACAGTTGAAAGGACAAATCATGATTTTAATCGAAAATTTCTCTCAAGTATTAGCTCAAATAGAATCTGAGCGAGGAATTGAAAAACACATTATTCTAGATGCCATTGAAAAAGCACTAATCTCTGCAGCAAGAAAAAAATATGGTGCCGAACTGAATGTCAAAGCATACATCAATGAAGATTCTGGTGAAGCACGATTGTGGATGGAAAAATTAGTTGTAAGCGAAAAAGAAGATGAATTAAATGAGTTAACATTAGATGAAGCCAAAGAATTAAGTGATGAAGTTGAAGATGGTGACACATTAGAAATTGATCTTGATGTCGAAGAATTTGGAAGAATTGCAGCTCAAGCAGCAAAACAAGTCATTTTACAATGCATGAGAGAGGCTGAAAAAGACCTGGTGATGAATGAGTTTTCCGATAAAATCGGAGAAATTGTCACTGGCACCGTTCAAAATATAGAAGGAAATACCTACCTGATCAATTTAGGTAAGATTGAGGCATTTTTACCACCAAGAGAACAAGCCCCTGGCGAAACATTCAATGTGAAAGACAGAATCAGAGTATTTATTGTTGACATTCAAAAAACCAACCGTGGTCCAATGATTAAAATTTCAAGATCTCATACAGGACTAATTCGTCAATTATTTCATATCGAAGTACCCGAAATACAAGATGGGATCATTTCAATCAAAAGCATCTCAAGAGATGCTGGACGACGAACAAAGATTGCCGTTTATTCAAACAACCAAACGGTTGGCGCCGTAGGAACCTGCGTCGGACATATGGGTGGGCGAATTCAAGCCGTATTAAGAGAAATCAACAATGAAAAAATAGATATATTAGAATGGAGTGAAGACCCAAAGGTATTTATTGGAAATTCATTAAAACCTGCGACCATTAATGAAGTCATTATTAATGACACCGAAAATCGCGAAGCCACAGTTGTTGTTCCAGATGATCAATTATCACTCGCCATTGGTAAGGCTGGACAAAATGTTCGATTGGCCGTAAAACTAACCAACTGGAAATTAGATATCACCAGCGAATCAGACCACAACAAAAAAACAAATCCTCAAACAGAAGCAACCACCAGTGAAGAAACAACCCTTGCAGAAAAAATCAAAGCATCTGCAGAAGAAAGCCCCTCAGAAATTGATGACACAAATGAAAAACCTGAACAGACCACTGAAACCACCAACATCGATAACGAAAATACATCCAATGATGATGACACTAATAGTGACAGTCCAACAGAAGAGAGCAGCGAAACCGTCGCAGAAAGTGAAGAAACCGTAACCGACCCCAGCAATAAAGAAAGCGAAGAAAAAGAAGGCGTAGCCACTGAAAGTTAGCCCATTGAAAGTTAAAGATTTAGCCAACGAATTAGGAAAGAGACCCAAAGACTTCATCAAGTTATTAACTGAGTTTGATATCAGAGTAAAATCTGAAAACACACGCTTGGATGATGAGACGATTAGCACCATTAAGCAGCTGTTTACTGAAGAAAAAGATTTTATTGAAGAACAACTGGCCGAAGCAAAGAAAGTTAGTTTTGATGATGATCAAATCAAATTATCAGACTTCTCAAAATTAATTGATGCCCCACTACGTGATATTATGGGCGTCATCCTTAAAAAAGGATTGCTATTAAATATTAACTCCGTCATCGACTCATCGCTCGCCAAAGACATTGCAAAAGATTTAGACATCAAACTAACGTTATCAGATGCAAAAAAAACCGACCCATCCACCAAGCTTAAAGAACAAATTGAAGAACTCAAAGATAGTCAGGATAAACAGCAATTAAAATCACGGCCGCCAGTCATAACTGTTATGGGACATGTCGATCATGGCAAGACATTGCTCCTAGACAACATTCGCTCTAGCAATATTGCGGGTTCTGAATCTGGCGGAATTACCCAACACATTGGGGCCTACCAAGTACAAAAAAATAAAAAGAAAATGACATTTCTAGACACGCCAGGGCATGAAGCATTTACAGCATTACGATCACGTGGCGCACAGGTTACTGACATTGCAATATTAGTTATTGCCGCAGATGATGGCATTAAACCCCAAACGATTGAAGCCATTAACCATGCAAAAGCGGCCAATACCCCCATCATTGTTGCCATCAATAAAATTGATGTCCCAGGTGCCGATATTGAACGTGTAAAACAACAAATCGTTGAGCATGAGCTTGTCCCAGAAGATTGGGGTGGCACAACCATTGTATGTCCGGTATCCGCGAAATCAGGTGAAGGAATTGACAACCTGCTCGAAATGATCCAATTAACTGCGGATGTTCAAGAATTAAAAACAAACTATGATGGTTTATCAAAAGCAATCACTATTGAAGCATTTCTAGATAAAAAACGCGGCCCAATCACCACTGTTTTGGTTCAAACGGGAAAATTATCGGTTGGAAGCTTTGTTACCATTGGCCACGTTTACGGAAAAATAAGAGCCCTTCACAATGACAAAGGGGAAAGTGTTAAAGAGGCACTGCCAAGTACACCAGTAGAAGTTCTTGGATTATCTGAAGTCCCTACCCCCGGCGATATTTTAGAGCAACACAACAGTGAACAACTGGCAAAAAAAGCCGCCGAAGAAAATTTACTCAATAAAAAAGAAAAACATAAACAAAGTGTAACCAAGAGCGTTTCATTAAATACCTTATCCCAACAAATTAATGATGGTGATGTTAAAAAACTTAATTTAATTATTAAAGCGGATGTGCATGGGTCCTTGGATGCCTTGGTATTATCCATTAACCAAATTGAAAGTGATGCAATTTCGATTAATGTCATGCATTCCGCCACAGGAAGCATCAATGAAAATGACATATTACTTGCAAAAGCCGCAGAGGCCATTGTTATTGGGTTTAGGGTCCCGATCACCAATGATGCAAAAAAAGCCAGCGAAGATGCCAACATTGATATTCGTGAATACAAAGTCATTTACGATATATTAAATGACATAGAAAAAGTGATGGCTGGTATGTATAACAAAATCACAGTTGAAACAAAAATTGGAGAAGCTGAAGTACGAGAGGTCTTTAAATTTTCGAAAGTCGGTTCAATTGCTGGAAGTTACGTTACTGATGGTAAGTTAATCCGAAATTATATGGTTCTTATCAAACGAAAAGGTGAAGAGCTCTATAAAGGCAAGCTTTCATCACTTAAACGATTTAAAGACGATGTCAAACAAGTTGAAACCAGTTATGAATGCGGTGTTGTTACGGATGGGTTTTCACAATATGAAGCCGGTGACATCATTGAGTGTTATGACGTCCGAGAGGAATAAGTACCAATGTCTCGCATGATTCGTGTTGAATCATTATTAAAAGAAGAAATTGCCCGTATTATTCAAAAAGATTTTCGTAGTAACCTGGGCCTTATTTCAATTACGGGAATAAAAGTTTCCAAAGACTTAGCCAATGCCACTGTATTTTATAGCCATTTAGGATCTGAAAGCGAGCAAAGAAAGTCATATGAAAAGCTTCGTAAATCCACCAGTTTTATTAAAAAAGAACTAGGAAAACATATCCGGCTTAAACGAATTCCATCGTTAACATTTCGATTGGATATATCCTTAGAACGAGGTTCAGATATACTCAACAAAATGAAATCACTTGAATGATCAATAAAGAATTAATCGACTATTTTCATAGATTACCAGAAAAAATCATTGCCACTGTTCATAAAGATCCTGATTACGACGCCATAGGATCATTGCTTGCAATGGGGACGCTTATCAATGCTCTAGGTAAAGAAGTCACACTCTACTCACCTGACATCAATACAAAACAATTCAAGCATCTTCCAGGAGTTAAAAAAATCCAGAGAACCCCAAAGTCAGAATATGACCTCGCCATTTTTTTAGATTGCTCTGATCAAAATCGAATCGCCGAACCAACCAATTTTCCAAACACAAAAAAGATTATTAATATTGACCATCATCAAGATAACACCCAGTTTGGGAACATGAATCTCGTTTTAAAAATATCATCAGTTGGTGAGATCTTATTTAATTTATACAAAGCACTCAATGTTCCTCTAACAAAGGAAAGCGCCATTAATATTTATGCCGCCATATGTTTTGATACAGGAAATTTCAAGTTTTCAAATACATCCCCCGATACCTTTTTAGCCGCATCCGAACTTTTAAAAATGAATATTAATACAACCAAAATCAGTGAATGGATTTTTGAGGAAAAACCAAAAAATTACTTTGAAGATATTAAGCAAGGACTAAATAATATGTACCTTGACTCAGATTACCCATTCATGATTGTTCAAATCCCACATCATCCCCATATTTCGGGAGAAAGCACCATTAATTTCTTCAGGCAACTTGAAAATATTGAACTGATCATTGTTTGCAAAGAAGTTCAAAAAAGTGAATATAGAATCTCATTTCGATCAAAACAATACATTAATGTGGCCGAAATTGCGCATGCATTTAATGGAGGTGGGCATGTCCGGGCGTCTGGCGCAACCTACCAAGCACCATTTTCGTCACTTAAAGAAAAAATCATTCCCTTAGCAAGAAAGGCATTTGAATGAACGGATTTTTGCTGGTTAATAAACCCGAAGGCATCACATCATACGATGTGATTCGAAAATTAAAAGGTTTTCTTCCAAAAAAAATAAAAATTGGACACTCTGGAACCCTTGACCCATTTGCAACAGGCTTATTAATCATTGCAATCGGTCGAGACTACACACGTCAACTCAATACGTTGTTGAATTTGGACAAAACGTATCAAGCTGAAATCACATTTGGCATAGAAACTGATTCCTATGATATTGATGGCGCCATTACCTATACCCACCCCACGCCAATTTCTCTCACAGAAAATGATGTTTTCCCCATCATAAATAAATTTAAAGGAACCATTGAACAAACCCCTCCCATTTTCTCTGCAAAAAAAATCAATGGAAAACCAGCCTATAAACATGCTCGAGAGGGCACGTCCATTGAATTAAAAAAAGCATCCGTTACCATTTACGAAATCACCTTAAACACATTAAAGGAACAACGCATGAATGTATCCATTCATTGTTCAAAAGGAACCTATATTCGGTCTTTAGCACATGATTTTGGGCAAGCCTTATCCACAGGGGCACACCTCTCCAAACTTAATCGGTTGGCCATCGGGCATATGAATTTGGAATCTGCCATCAATTTGGATGACATTACCATGGAAACGTTACCCACATACCTGATCAAAGAACTCAACACATGATATCGGAAATCATCGGATTGGACGCATTTAAAAAAAGCAACGCAAAAAGCATTTGCCTTGGGACATTTGATGGGTTTCATAAAGGGCATCAAAAACTAGCCGAAAATGCAGATTTCATGCTTACTTTTGATCCACACCCAAAAAACATATTGCAGCCCGACAATCCCATTGAGCGATTAACACTCCCCAATGAACAAGCCTTATTTGTTCCAAATTTGCTCATCATTCCATTCAATGAAAATATATCAAAGCTCAGTGCGCCCGAGTTTTTAGAGCAATACATCACACCACTCCAACCAAAACAATTAATTGTTGGCTATGATTTTAAATTTGGCAATAAAGGCATGGGAAATATAGATCTATTAATGGCATGGGGTAAAAATAATGCGTGTCAAATTATTGAAATTCCAATTCAAAAGCATCTTGATAATACCCCGTTCAAAAGCAGCATCATCAGAAAAAAATTAAAAGAAGACCCCAATTACGCATTTGAGCTATTGGGCCACCCCTACATCCTATCAGGCACTGTCATTCCAGGTGAAAAAAGGGGGCGAACCATTGGTTTTCCAACCGCAAATTTATCCGTAAAGAAAAATAAATGCATCCCAAAATTAGGGGTCTATGGCAGCACAACACGAATCGGAAATTCAGAATACACCTCCATCACCTACATTGGAAAAAAACCAACATTTAATCAACAAAATGTTCAAATTGAAACCCATATCTTAGATGGTTTTTCTAAAGATATTTATGGGCAAGATATTATTATTTCAATCAACCAATTTATTCGAGAGGACCAACCCTTTCCAGATAAAAACAAATTAATTGAACAAATCAATAAAGATATTGCTTTAATCAACCATTAATTGATCGTCATCTTGAGCATGGGCATCAGTGGATAACTCATGCAAGTTCTCCTCAAAATCAATGTCTGGATTGACTGGATCCGCTACTACTGGATCATGCTTTTCCTTCAATGCCAACTTCTTCTTTTTTAGACGTTCTGCTTCTTCTTCGCTCGCACGAACTTTTTTTGAATAAGCAATCGATGCAATTTCATCCAAAAATTTCATCTCTTCCTTTTTCATAATATTCTTCCACATCTCACGTTTTTTTTCTTTATCTTCTTCCAAGATTTTTTTATCTTTCATGGCCTGAATCAGCACGTCTCGTTGATCTTGCTTTTCCTTTTCAGCAGTTTCACGAACCTCAACTTGCTCAATAATCTCACCTTTCAACTGTTCCAAATGCGCCTTTCTCATCATGACTTGTTGAAAATCAATGGTTTTTCCCTCGGATATTTCACTAACTAAACCAGCATTTTCGGCACGTTCCTGATTTTTCATACGCTCCTCTTTGCCCAATTCTTCCATATATTTCTGTTCAGCTTTATTAAACTTATCCTGTTCCTGTGTCTGCCGTAATTCACGAAAATTAAGGGCAGATTCAAGATTATATTGAAAACGTTTGGATTTTTTTGGTGGTTTTGTCATTTAAATTAAAACTAACTAAAAATAGACGATACCATACGAACAGTCTCTTCAAACGGTATGTTTTCATCCGTGCGTTGGCGCAAAAAAGAATTCACTTCATCAATTTTATCAACCGCTTCATCTACCTTGGGATTGCTCCCTTTTACATACGCGCCAATATTAATCAAATCTTCAGCTTCTTCATATTTCGCCAATATTTCACGAAGCCTTCCGGCCGCTGTTTTATGCTCCTCTGAATTAATCACAGAAAATAAACGACTCACACTATGACCAATATCAATGCATGGGTAGTGATTTTTTGCAGCTAAATCTCGACTCAATAAAATGTGACCATCCAAAATTCCTCGCACCGCATCAGCAATGGGCTCATCAAAGTCTCCACCATCCACCAATACTGTGTAAATGGCCGTAATGGAACCTTTACTCGATGTTCCAGCTCGTTCCATTAGCCGTGGCAACATGGCAAACACAGAAGGCGTATACCCTTTGGTGGTGGGAGGCTCACCGGTGGCCAACCCAATCTCTCGTTGAGCCATTGCAAAACGCGTGACTGAATCCATCATAAATAATACATCTTTTCCTTGATCCCGAAAGTATTCCGCAACAGCCGTTCCAGCCATGGGACATTTGGCTCGAATTAAAGGAACCGTATCCGATGTTGCACATATTACCACAGACTTTTTAAGCCCTTCTTCGCCAAGTGATTCTTCAATAAAGTCATTCACCTCTCGGCCACGTTCCCCAACCAAGCAAATAACGTTTACTTCACCGGTACAATTTCTAGCCAACATCCCCATCAATGTACTTTTTCCAACCCCAGACCCAGCAAAAATACCAATACGTTGACCTTTACCCAGTGTTAAAATGCCATCAATGGATTTAACGCCAACACTTAATACATCATGAATACGAGGACGACTAAACGGATCCGGAGGATCCTGGTCAATAGGGTAAATGGCCTCATACTCCAGCGGCCCTTTCCCATCGATGGGTTCACCCAAACCATTTAACACGCGTCCCAACAATTTAGGCCCAACCTTCACGGAAATTGGCATGCCCATAGGATACACCTTACTCCCAGGTCGAATCCCAGTGATAAGGCCCAAAGGCATCATCAACACCTGGTCCTCTTTAAATCCAACAACCTCAGATCGAATCATGTCCCCACCAATAATTTCAACCATGCATAAATCCCCAACAGAAACACCTTGAATCTGGGCCTCAATGACCAACCCAACCACTTTGACTACGCGACCAACGACACGAACAACATCGACATCTTCCAACGCTTTTTTAAACGGTTCGATGTTCATAATGTTGCTTTAACTTTTTTAAAGGTCTGGGCAATAATATTTAATTTCTCTTTAATGGTAACATCAACAAAACCCAAATCTGTTTCAATAATGCAACCACCTTGTGCAATCGACCCATCTTGCTGAATGGTAATTTTTTCAACCCCAATCAAGCGGGATTCAATGTATGGCTGAAATTCATTAAAAATGGCGACATCCTCTGGATTGATCTTAAATGTAATGCGATCTGAACCGGAAATTTTATTAAAGGTATCTTCCACAACAGACTTAATAACACTCGGGTCCATTTCAATTTGTTTCTGAACTATTTTTTCAGCAATGGTCATCGACAAATCAATGAGTTGAGCTTCAGATGACTGAACAACCTCATCTCTAGCGTTTTTAAGACCATTAATAGCCGTAATTAACTCATCTACATTGGCCTTTAAGCCAGTCTCAATTTCCTGCCTAACTTTAGACTCATCAATCGTGGGCTGTGGAACTGGAGAAACCACCGGATCCGGGGTCACATCAACGGGATCTTCATCCAATGCAAATGAATCCTCCACAAAGACATCTTGTGACGGTTCACGATATGAAATATCCGTTGAAAATTGACTCGGGGTTACAACATCATCTATCGGACTTAAAACAGACGCTTTAAGAAGGGTACTAGACTTCTTCTGTGGGACATTCGTATCTTCAAAATCATGTTCCAAATGATAATCTTTTATGATTGGCATCGTAGCTTCATTATAGCTAAAACCCCAATTAATTGGTATATTTAAGGATAAAAATATGCAGCTTCATAAAAAAACCACCCCCAATCCAATGAAACTCTTCAATATCCCGTACCCAAATTTTCATCCGGTAGCCATATCCATTGGTCCAATCACCATTCACTGGTATGGCATTGCCTACGTTTTCAGCATACTCGTGGGGTATCAACTGGCAAAAACTTTTTCTAAATCATTGAACATTCAACTAAATCTATCTGATCTCGTGTCAAACATCATCTTAGGAATTATTATTGGCGGCCGTTTGGGCTATGTTTTATTTTATGACCCCGTGTATTATTTCAGTCATCCAACAGAAATCATCGCAATCTGGAAAGGTGGTATGGCATTTCATGGTGGAGCAATCGGCGCATTTGCCGCGACCATTCTAACGTGCAAAAAACAGAGGGTATCCATTCATAAAGGACTTGATTTATTGGCCATCTGTGCCACCCCAGGATTATTTTTTGGCCGTATTGCCAACTTTATCAATGGAGAGCTATATGGTCGCCCAACCTCCGTAGCTTGGGGCGTGATATTTCCCGCAGGTGGAAACATCCCACGTCATCCATCACAACTATATGAAGCAACACTTGAAGGCTTTGTATTATTTATATTGCTGGCTATCCTTCTGAAAAAAAACTACACAGAAGGCCGCATATTCTCAACATTCGTCATTGGCTATGGCATCATTCGGTTTTTTATTGAATTTACAAGAGCACCAGACGCCCATTTGGGCCTTTTGGCTTTAAATTTATCCATGGGGCAATATTTATCGCTCGCCATGATTTTTCTTGGGGTCATTTGGACATACATCCGACGGGCACCGCTACATTAAATAATATGAGATCCATAAAAAATTACTTTATTGATGAATCACAACATATTGATATCCAATCACTAAAATCACGATGTTTAAACAAACATTTTAATCTAAGTTCCAATACCATTGTTGCATTTGTTAACACACACGAGCACAATTGTCTGACATTTATTTTGGAAAAAAAATGCGATAAGGCCACCATTTTGAGTCTAAGCAAACTATTTTTAATGACCATTCAAAAAACATTTCCAAACACATTTGGTTTGAATCAATACGAACTAACCTTAGAAGCCCACAAAATGTCAAAATGCATGCATTATTGCACTAAACAAAGTGCAATTTTTTGTCACGCCATCGTATTACGGCCATCCAAAAACGGACGAATGGTAGCACATACATCCATCCCAGCCAAAGACTTTGCCATCACGATTTTAAATCAATTCCAAGACCACATAAATGACATATTCTCAACAAATGTTTGTAATCAATGAAACTCATACGACGAATTATCCATTACGTTCTTTTAGGCACCGGCATCAGCTCACACTATGAAGATGAATTTAAATAAAGCCCACCATAAATCATCGACACCTCTATAAAATTAATGTATTTTTAGTAAAAAGAATTGAGCATCATGATGACAGATCCTATCAAATACAGAAATACATCTTGGCGAATCGCACCTCAAAACAAGCAAACGACAACGACCCATTCACTAAGAACAAACAACGGCACAGAAATAATTGTCACAGGAGAATTAAGGTTCGATAATGACAGAAATGGCATGAATCAGTCCCCCCCTTAACAGAAGATTCATCCATTAAAATTCAGCCAATATCAAAAACCGGGGACCCGTACTTTACCGTTTTTTTTCCTACAACAACCATTCATGGGGTAACATCCATCATCATTATCTCAAATGGGTGCACACACGAATACGCAACCATCTAATCAACTCAAAAAAATTCACTCTTTCAAAAACACTTGATATCATAAAATCATGAGCATTTCGCATGACGAATACCTGAATCTTGTAGAAAAACTCCAACAATTGAACAAAGAGTATTATATTAACAATGCCTCATCTGTGAGCGATGCTCAATACGATCAATGGTATCAGCAAATCAAAGATTACGAAACAACCCATCCATTATTAATGGTTGAAGACTCCCCGACACAACGTGTAGGAAGCGTACCAGCCAAAGGATTTCAACAACATCAGCACAAAGAGCCATTATTATCATTATCCAATGCATTCACAACAGAAGATATTCAAAAATTTCTAGATCGCATTACCAAAAACACCAACCAAACGGACTTTAGCATGAGTGTGGAACCAAAGATTGATGGCTGCGCCGTTAGTATTATCTACACCAATGGCCAACTTGAGCTAGCCGCAACCCGTGGCAATGGCAACGTAGGTGAAATCATTACTCATAACATCCATACCATTTCAATGCTCCCTAAAACCATCCCCTTCACTCAGCCCCTGGAGGTGCGCGGTGAGGTGTACATCAAAATATCCAACTTTGAAAAAATAAAAGAAAATTTTGCCAACCCAAGAAATGCAGCCTCCGGAGCATTGCGCCAATTGGACCCTGAAGTAACCAAACAGCGCCATTTGGATATTTTCATATATGGGTCAAGCACGTCATCCCATCCATCACACATCAAAACGATCGCTTGGTTAAAGTCGCTTGGCTTTCCAGTCATCGATGCCGTAGAAGTGCCTGGATCTACAACTGCCATTAACAATCGCATTGCCGATATTTTGAATCAAAAAGATATGTATGATTTTGTTATTGATGGCGCTGTTGTAAAACTCAATAATATTGCGTTGCAAAATGCCCTGGGCACCACATCCAAGGCCCCAAAATGGGCCGTTGCTTATAAATTCCCAGAAGAAGAAGTCACGACCAAGTTAGAAAATGTGGAATTTCAGGTGGGCCGAACCGGCATCATCACACCCGTAGCCCAGGTAACCCCAGTGAATGTATCCGGAGCAACCGTAAGCCGTGCAACCTTACACAACTTTGACGAAATTAAACGATTAAATGTGCATATTGGCGATACCATTACCATCAAACGTGCCGGAGAGGTCATCCCCAAAATTGTAGGCGTTGCCGCCAAAGCAACACACCGAACACCCATTATCCCACCCGATACCTGTCCATCTTGCAACCAACAGAGCATTCGACAAATCGAAGGCCAAATTGCCTACCAATGCATCAACCCCAACTGCCCCGCCCAAATCAAAGAAAGAATTAAACACTTCTGTTCCAAAAATGCCATGGACATTGACGGCTTGGGCGATGCGATTGTGGATCAATTATTGAAAGAAGGGCGTATTCAAAACATCGCTGATTTATACACATTAACTCGCAAAGACATCATCAATTTGGACCGGTTTGGCGAAAAATCCACGGATAACCTACTCGCGGCCATCCAAACGTCCAAAACCAAACCATTTTCAAACATCCTATTTGCCCTTGGAATCCCCTTTATTGGCGAAGTATCCGCCAGTATTATTGCTGAGCATTACCCCACATTTGAGCAATTGCAACACGCCACTGAAGATGAGCTTATTGCCATCGAACAAGTCGGACCAAAAATGGCCAATGCCTTAGTCACCCACTTATCAAGCAAACATTACCAGCACATCGTAAAAGGGCTCATTGAATCCGGCATAGACCCAACACCACCCAAAAAGCCAAGCAGCCAACAGCTAACGGGAAAAACATTTGTCATTACAGGCACCCTAAGCCAACCACGCTCAGCCATCGAAACCCTCATCAAAGACAATGGCGGGAAGGTGGTTAAAAGCGTATCAAAATCCCTAAATGTGCTGGTGGTTGGCGAATCCGCTGGCAGTAAATACGATAAGGCCCAGCAACTAAATACCGCTGGCGCCAATATTCAAATCATATCTGAAACTGAATTATTGGCACTCATCCATCCACAATAAAAAAGGGCTGATCAAATTTGATCAGCCCTTTCAAAATACTTGAGGTGAATCAAGAAATGATGGGTTACATCATTCCTCCCATACCACCCATGCCGCCCATGCCACCCATGTCAGGTGCCGCAGCCACAGGCTTCTCCTCTTCTTCATCAGCAACCAATGTTTCAGTGGTCATTGCAAGTGATGCAATCGATGCCGCACTTTCAACAACTGCAATGGTTACTTTTGCTGGGTCAACAATTCCTTGAGCAATCATATCAACATACTGATCACGACGCGCATCATAACCCGTACCTTGTTTTTCAGACTTGACTCGCTCAACAACAACCGATCCTTCACGTCCAGCATTCTCAGCAATCTGCTTTAGTGGGGCTGTTAAGGCACGTAAAACAATGCTCATACCCAATTTATGATCATCAGCAGCTGATTCAATCGCTTTTTCAAGCGCTGGAATCAAATTCACCAATGCCGTACCACCACCAGGAACAATGCCCTCTTCAACAGCTGCACGAGTGGCTGATAATGCATCTTCAACACGGTGCTTCTTTTCTTTTAACTCAGTTTCAGTTGCCGCACCTACTTTTACAACAGCAACACCACCGGACAACTTGGCCAAACGCTCTTGCAACTTTTCTTTATCGTAACTAGAATCAGAATTTGCAATTTCATTTTTAATTTGATCAACACGAGCTGAAATGTTTTCTTGACTTCCTTTACCTTGAACAATAGTTGTGTTTTCTTTATCTGATTTAACTTTTTGAGCTTGACCGAGCTGAGATAACTCTGTTGTCTCTAAATTTAAACCAACTTCTTCAGAAATCACCTGACCACCAGTTAAAACAGCAAGATCTTCCAACATTGCTTTACGACGATCACCAAAGCCTGGGGCTTTAATGGCTAAACAATTAAACGTACCACGTAGCTTATTTACAACCAACGTTGCCAATGCTTCACCTTCAATATCTTCAGC
>DBHX01000033.1 GCA_002296285.1 bacterium UBP8_UBA817 | reverse complement strand
CAAAATAATGAAAGCGCCACCCCCCTTCATTTGGCCGCTGCTAAAGGCTATACCAATGTGGTTCAAGCACTTCTTACAGCAGGGGCAAATGTAGATGTGAATGCCAAAAAAGAAAATAGCAACACCCCCCTTCATTTGGCCGCTCAAAATGGCCATATCGATGTGGTTCAAGCACTTCTTACAGCAGACGCAGACGTGACTGCCTTTAATAAATATGGTTCCACCCCCCTTCATTATGCCGCTCTATATGACCATGACAAGGCGGTTGAAGCACTTCTTGCTAAAGAGGCAATAAACGTGAATGCCGTCAATGAGAAAAACAACACCCCCCTTCATTATGCCGCTAAAAAAGGCCATATCAAGGTGGTTGAAGCACTTCTTAATACAACTGAAATAGACGTAAATATACAAGAAAATGATGGCCAAACCCCCCTTCAGGGTGCCATTCAAGGCCTTAAGAAGGATTCCACTCCCCAACATCACGAGGATTCCACTAGCGAACATCACGAAGAAACCATTCAGGTCATTCTAAATCATTACGCAGACGACTTTGGGGGTAAATTTAGTATCGACTATGACGATAATGAAAATCAATGGATGTGTAAATACTTTCCTGAGGAATACGACCGTGCAACCATGACGGCAATACAGATGCCATTAGATAAATCCCAAGAATTCATAGATATGATAAATAACGAAAGAGATCGTATACCCTCCGGAAAAACTACCGAAACAATTTTTGTAGCCAATGGTTTCATATACACTTTTAGCCTTTATAAAAAAATCACAAAGATTGAAAATTATAACACAGCAGGGGGTCTCAATCCAATTTTTCAACATGCATGGATATTAGCGCAAAATCCAAGGCTAGTTCCAGAGCTACTTTTGCCAAATCCAGTGCCATTTTTTCCAGATGCACGGCCAGTGCAACCATTGCCAGGGCAACCATGGCCACCATTGCCAGGGCAACCAGGGCCATTTTCGCCACCTCCACGGTAATGGTAAAAAAATCACAAATATTGAAATAATTGGTTACCCTGAAAGCCTTTCGGCGGCCCCCAATGCCACCCAAACATTTTCATGACCGATTGAATTGTCAAAAAAAAATCGAGATGGCGCGCTCGGGAGGATTCGAACCTCCGGCACACGGATTCGAAGTCCGATGCTCTATCCACTGAGCTACGAGCGCACGAACCCATTATAGCCAAAACATGCGCCATTGACGAGCAAAATATCAATCAATCAAAAAAAAAGAAGTGATATGCTTCTTGTTTAAATATTTTATTGCTACACTTGCAAGTATGGGCCCATCCAAATGTTATAAACTGACAGCCCCATTGAATAACCATCACGAAACTTACCGCACACATCGAACAAAAAGCCATTGACCAACAAAGATTGGGCCGTGACCCCATCCTCAATAACCCCACCCCCATGCTTAACGCCATGACCCAAATGCTAACGCACCACCATACCACTTTTCCGAGGGACACCTTTGGGATACCACCGTGATTTCGGCTCTTGGAAACTCGTTTTCCTGGCCCGCCCATGTGATTCAATACTTTTCAGAGCACCCGCCAAAAACCACATCAACACCCCTGAAGGCTAAATTTAATGAACCGTCAAACCGCCCAATCAAATGACGAGTAATCTTGGGGCCGCTTTTCAACAAAGGCGTCCCGACCCTCTTTGGCCTCGTCCGTACCATACGCCAATCGCGTGGCCTCCCCCGCAAATAATTGCTGCCCCACCATCCCATCATCCGCTAAATTAAACCCATACTTGAGCATGCGCATGGCCGTTGGCGATTTGGCATTAATGAGTGACCCCCATTCCAGGGCTTTGGTTTCAATCTCTGAATGCGGCACCACCGCATTGACCATGCCCATATCAAACGCCTCTTGGGCCGAATAATTGAGCCCCAAAAAGAAGATCTCACGGGCACGCTTTTGACCAATCTGTTTGGCCAAATACGCCGACCCATACCCCGAATCAAAACTCGCCACATCGGGATCGGTTTGCTTAAATATCGCATGCTCTTTCGATGCAATCGTTAAATCACACACCACATGCAACGAATGCCCACCACCAACGGCCCACCCAGGCACCACGGCAATCACAATTTTGGGCATGAAGCGAATCAGCCGCTGAACCTCCAATATATGAAGCCGACCCCCCGTTGGCGCACCATCGTATTGGTACCCATCCGCCCCACGAATGCGCTGATCCCCACCCGAACTAAACGCCCACCCACCATCGTTGGGGGATGGCCCATTGCCAGTGAATATCACACAACCAATCTTGGTATTCAATCGCGCATGGTCCAGTGCATGCAGTAATTCATCCACCGTCTGAGGACGAAACGCATTGCGACACTCCGGCCGGTTAATGGCAATTCGAACCGTTCCCTGGCCCTTGGCTTGATGATAGGTAATGTCAGTGTAGGAATGATCAATCAATTCCCAAGAATCCAAATGAAATGGTTGCATGGACTTTATTGTACCAAAGCCATACCCTTAAAAAAAGACACCTAAATTAGCGCACCTGTAGCATCCATGTGAACCGGCAAGCCATCCGGACAATTTCTTTCCATTTCCCGAATCAAACAATCCAATCATATGCGTGGAAACTCCGAAGCAATACAACCCCATGCGATGATCCACCGTTTCCTGGGCCAACAATTGGGATCTCGCCGTAGACATGGCCATAGCGTCCTGAATTAACTGCGCTATGCCAACATCCGTTGTGCTGGATAACTCATTGGACAAAAATTGATTTATGTCTACCGCGTTTAACATATTAATTATACAATAATCCATAATGAATCTTTTTTCAGCAACTTATTTATTTCTCATTGCATGCGTTGGAATGCTCAATGCAAGCACCATTAAAATCGGTATGTCAGCCCCCTTGACCGGTCCATCCCAACAACTTGGCATATCGCTGCTCGAAGGCATACGGCCAACCATTATCCACATCAATAATAATGGTGGAATTAATGGAAAAAAAATTGAATTAATCGTACTTGATGATCAATACATCCCAGAAAAAACAATCAAAAACACCCATTCATTCATAAAAAACAACAACGTTGATCTTTTATTTTCTTACGTTGGTACCCCAACCACGCATCAAGCCGCCCCACTGCTGATTAAACACAATAAACTATTGTTTTTCCCATTTACGGGCGCTCAAACATTGCACCAAGACTTAATTGGTGAGCATATCCTGCATTGGCGACCAAATTATTGGGAAGAAAGCCAAGTCATCATTGACGCCCTCATGCGCAAAAAAAAGAAACGAATTGCCGTCTATTTCCAAAAAGACACCTTTGGGCAAAGTGGATTACTCGGAATCCAAAAAGCATTGGCCGAACAGTCCTTGGCCCCCGTATCCATCGCCAGCTATCAACGTGGAAAAACCATCGATGCGGATTTCAGTTCAAGTGCCAAACTATTGCTTGCCCAACGGCCCGATGCCATTATTTGCATCTCATCTTATGAAGCCAGTGCGGGCATCATTAAAGCCATTCGAAAAAACAGTGATATCCCAATTGCCACCATTTCCTTTTCAGACCCCATATCACTCATTGCATTGCTCAAGACAACCCCCAAGGCATTAAACAACCTCATTTACAGCCAGGTGATCCCCCATGAAAATGACATTGAAGATATCGATCAATACAAAACCATCACCAACCAATCATTCACGCCCATTCGATACGAAGGCTACAAAAACACCATGACACTGGCTCGACTATTGAGCAACCATTCATTGGAAGACATTCAAAAAAACCACACGGATATTGAAACCCAACTCAATAAAAAACATACCGTTACCTTGCTAACTTGGAAGACCAACCATTGGGTGCCTTATGAGCGTATTTAAGAAAATATTTACCCGCATTTTAATGTCCTTCATCGCACTAACCATCCTCTTGGGAGGGCTGTCATTTTACAACCTAAAAAACATCTTAACGGAAGAACTCATTAATACAGGAAAAGTATTGTCTGAAAGCATTGCCGATTCGGTGGCATTGAAACTGGCCGTAATGGACATTGCCGGGTTTCAAGATCTAATTAACAATTACGCAAAAATTGACGGCATTCAGTATATCTACATCACCAATGAAACCAATGAATTGGTATTGGACACATTTTCACCACAGCCCCCCCAAGATATCATTGATGCCATTAAAGAGAATCAACGGGTGTTAACCATCCCATCATTGAACTCAATTGAAATCAAGCATGGCATTCTTTATGGCAGCTTGGGGCATGTCCATGTCGGCATGAATACAGACCTCATCATGCATCACTTAACGAAAACCTTTCCGTTGGTCCTGATTGTTATCACCATCATCATGGCACTGTGTTTATGGCTTCTTCGGCGTGTTATTAAAAATGTCACACAACCATTAAATACCTTAACCAATTTCACCAAAAACATTGAACGATACCAATTTGATATCTCAAAAGCCAATCAGCATGAGATTAAAAAAATTGCTGAATTAAATGATGAAATTGGACTGTTTACAAAAAATTACCTGTCCTTGCATCAAGAGTTGGAGCGCCATGTCGAACAATTAACCGAGGCCTCCGCAAGAAACTCCGCAATTAAAAAAGAATTGACCATTGCCCATGATATTCAAATGAACCTTCTGGACGAAGCGCCAAAAATAACAGGGTCGAATCATTTAACATTTAGTCCCTACATATGCCCGGCCAAAGATGTGGGCGGTGATTTTTATGATGTGGTTGAAAAAGGGGATACCGTCTATGTTGCCATTGGCGATGTTTCAGGAAAAGGGGTATCGGCCGCACTGGTCATGGCCGCCACATTAACCAGCATTCGAACCAGCATTGACTATTTAAATGACCCCACAGACATTATCACCACAGTCAATAAACAAATCAGCAAACATAATCCAAATTTGATGTTTGTGTCGTTATTTTTTGCCGCCATCAATATAAACACTGGCATCATGGACTATGTCAATGCGGGCCACCCAAGCCCCTTCATATGCTCAAACACCGGTATCACAACACTCCCTTCCACCAACAACCCCGTCATTGGCATTCAAGAACATCAATATTACCCATCCAATCAAGCCCAACTAACACAGAATTCGGTCATGATCATGTACACCGATGGCGTCAATGAAGCCCATAACGAAAAGAATGAATTATTTGGGGACGAGGCCATCAAAAACGTGCTCATGGACCTGTCAAACCCAAGTGCAAAAACCTGCACCCAAACCCTCAACGCGGCCTTAGATACGTTTACCAATGGCGTCGACCCTCATGATGACATCACCATTTTAAGTGTAAAGTTTTCAGCCAAGGAAAAGGAAATTCCAAACCCATTGGTCATATCACTCAACAATGACATTGATGAACTGATCAAATTGCAACACGTAACCACGGCATTTTCAAAGAAACATCAACTGCAAGATAAAATTGAAAAAAGCATTAATTTGGTGCTCGAAGAATTATTATCCAACACCATTTTTTATGGGTATCAAGACAGCAACCCTCACACGATTTTCGTTCGTTTCTTATTCAAAAACAATAAAGTTACCATTCATGTGGAAGATGATGCCATCCCATTTAATCCATTAACGGATGCGCCAGACGTTGACACCATTTCGGATATTAGTGACCGCCCTGTCGGAGGGTTAGGGGTTCACATCATCAAAAAAATGGTGGATGACATTCAGTATCAACGCATCAATGAAAAAAACCAACTCACCATCGTAAAGGAGCTCTCATGAACATACGCATTGAAAACACCCATCCAACACCAATCGTCCATATTTCAGGGCGAATCGACACCCTCACCGCAGGTGAACTCGAACAACAACTCTTACCACTGATTACAGAATCATGCCCATCCATTACATTAAATTGTGAAAACGTGGATTACATTTCGAGTACTGGGCTTCGCGTATTCATATTAGCAGATAAAAAAACACAATCCTTTAATGGGATCACTACCATTGCTGGGCTCAATGAATTCCTAAAAGAAGTGTTTGATGTGTCAGGGCTCACTGACTTATTTACCTTTGTTTAAACAATCATTACTCATCGGTCTATGCAGCACCATTGCATTCGCAACCGTATCCATCCGCCCCATCTCGGATAGCATGGCCATCACAATCAAGGAATTTACCGGGAGCATTACAGAAAAAACCATCAAAGAACTCCGTGAACTTCCAGAAACACCGCACACTGTGATTATTGACCTTCAAGACAACAATGGCGGCAATTTGCACGATGCGGTCGCATTTGGCGCGCTCTTTGTCACCCAAAACACCTTGATAGAATTCACCCAAGATAATGGGGAACCACTACTCATTACACGCCCCATGAACCACCCATTTTTATCAACAAAAGCCCTGATTATCTTAGTTAATGAAACCACCGCATCCGCTGCTGAAGCCACCGCAACCATTTTAAAACATCATCCCAATCACTTGATTATTGGCAAAACCACCTACGGAAAAACCAATATATCCACGAAAAATACGCCCACAAAATACACGGGCATGAACATCACCAAAATTAAACCAGACATTGAATTTGAATGGCCAACCACCGATAAAGAAGCACAATATTTAACCGCATTGGCACTAAGAAATGCCTCAAAATAAATTCAAAAAAAATTTATGCGTATTTACATTCAAAACCTTGGCCAAAAACCAAGAAGGTATGTTACTATGTAAAAAAAGAAAAAAGGAGAACTATAATGGCTATAGAATTTTACAATGTTAAAAAAAGAAAAAAGGTTCAAATTGATGAATCTAACATCGAAAAAGTTGAGTACAAAAGAGACACAACTAAAGGAACTCAAATCCGTTATGCTTTCAAAGCTCAAGACGATGATGGAACAAACTTAACCAAATTCTGTTCAAAAGCTGATTACGACAAGCTATAAATTTAACCTTTCTAGGGGGGGGCCCTAACCTAACCACGAATACCATCAACCGCTAAGCATTGTGTGATTAAATTTTTTTCATACATATTCCATCAATCAACCATTAAATTAGCGACAAATACATCTCAGCTTATTCATAATGGGACTGTTGCAAAACGCCTAGATCAAGGCATTC
>DBHX01000067.1 GCA_002296285.1 bacterium UBP8_UBA817 | reverse complement strand
CTTGGCAAACCCTGTGCGTGCCAAAATTGGGCCCGCCACAAAAAATGATGCCCGCATGGCCGTCACCAATTCATAAGGGGCAATGTGACGAATTTTTCGGTCATTGCAAACTTTAACCATATTGCCATGAGACAGTTCGGCCCGAACACCCAAGGCATTGAGCATTTTGAGCATAATGGTGACATCCATGAGCGGGGGAACATTGCCAATAATATAATTGCCTTTGACCAAAATACTGGCCGCCAAAATGGGAAGGGCCGCATTTTTTGCGCCAGAAGCTTGAACCGTTCCCTGAAGTGGCACCCCACCTTTTATAAATAATCGAGATTCATTTAACATTGGACGCTCCCATATCTACCAACATATCGTCAAGGGCATCATATAAATTTCGTAAATCGCCATTATTGTGAATGGTTTGATCACACAAGGCCAAACACTCTGAAATAAGCTGCCCAAAACTGTTCCCATTCATTTCATACTCATCTTGCCGTTTAAAGTCCTCAAAAGAAACAAAGTCGGTGGTTTTGCCACGTCTAACAATGCGGTCGTAACAATCCTTTAACGAACACTCTACGCCAATGAATTGAACATGATGAGAACGCAAATAAGCAATTTCACTGGGATGACGAATGCTATCAAAGACAACCAACGCCTGCCCTTTGGCCGATTGAACAACGGACTGAGCAAAAAAATCAGTGCCGTGATCGGTTTTTAGTTGGTTGGCCAACGACGTCAAGGTGTCCCGATCATGAACCAAACCGGCTTGGGTGGCATATTGGCGAACCACATCCGACAACGAGTACACCTGATACCCCTTGGATACCAAGTACTCACATACGGTGGATTTACCCGACCCGTTTCGTCCCACAACACCAAACCAATTTGTTGTCATGATGACATTGTACCCAATAATAGGTAAACTAGTCACTATGAGAATTATTGGGATTGATCCGGGGATCGCCATTGTTGGATTTGGCATCATTGATATTAAGGGTCAGAAAATGTCCGCGGTCAGTTACGGTGCCATCACCACCCCAGCACACACACCGATGGGAGAACGACTACTCACCATTCAAGACAACTTACTAACCTTACTCGATCATCATCAGCCCGACGTATGTGGGATTGAAGAACTTTATTTCAGTAAAAATGTTAAAACAGCCATGCAAGTCAGTCATGCCAGGGGGGTCATTGTATGCGCAATGGAATCCAGAAAAATCCCCACTTACAACTACTCCCCAACCTCGGTCAAAAGTGCCATTATTGGGCATGGTGGCGCAGAAAAACAACAAGTTCAGTTCATGACAAAAGAACTGCTACAACTAAAAAAAGTCCCAAAACCAGATGATGTGGCCGATGCGCTTGCCATTGCCATTTGTCACCATCATTCGGTAAAATATAAATGATGATTTACTCACTCAGTGGTACGGTTCAGTTTAAACAAGCAACGGCCTTGGTTGTGAATGTCGATAACGTTGGGTATTTGGTTCAATGCACCATTCAAACATTATCCAAACTCGCCATTCAAGACCCGATTGACTTAATCATTTATCACCACATCCGAGAAGATACGCAAAGTTTATTTGGTTTTGAAACCGAATATGAACGGGAATGCTTTGAACTATTGTTATCCGTATCAGGGATTGGGCCAAAAGTGGCCTTGGGAATTTTATCGAATATGAAGATGACAGATTTCATTTCTGCGATTCAAACGGACAACATCATGCTCATCACCCAGTGCCCAGGCATTGGTAAAAAAACCGCTGAACGAATGATCATAGAATTAAAAGACAAAGTCCAAACCATGGCGGGAGTCAGCCCAAAAATCATTGAAAAAGAGGCATCGGAGAACCATCACGATTCCGATGACATTGTCATGGCATTGCGTCAATTGGGGTACCAAAAAGAAGAAATCAAACGCGGCTTCATGAAGCATGCGAAGGAACTTTCCACGGTATCATCCATTGAAGATCAAATTAAAATTTTACTTAAGTACCTATAATTCCTGGCCGTCCTGAGAATTTGATGGCTGATTTAGCATCAATTGGCTCACATGCCCAATGAGTTCATCCATATCGAAGGGTTTTTCAATAATGGCATTCACATTGTACTGACGAAGCTGTTCAGAAACATTGGGGGTAATGTTGGCGGAAAGGATAACCACTGGAATCTTATTGGATCGTTCTTTCATTTTTTCTAGCACACCAAAGCCATCCATGATGGGCATTCTCAAATCCAAAATAATCACATCAATGCCATCCACACTATCCATTAAACGCAACGCTTGTTGACCATGATTGGCCGACATGGTTCGAAAGCCATCGCTATGGAAAAGCACTTCCAGCGTTTGGGTGTTGTATTGATCATCATCGACAATCAAGACCGTTTTCTTTTTCATGTTTGGCACAGGTTGATGAACCTTTTTGGAATTAATGATCAATGGTTGTTCCGGGGCTTTCACTTCAAAGTAAATATTGCACTTCCAGTCCACATCATTAAACATAAAATTAATATCAATGCTGGTGCCCATTAAACCAAATTGCAAAAACAACGCAACGAGGTTGGGAACATGGTGAATATGTTGGGCGGTTAACGACAATTGAAGCACATGATTTGCGTCCATAATAAATGTATTTTGGGATTCAACAATGGCCGGCTCTACACAGTGCAAGCAAAACGTTGAATGCTCCAATCGAAAATAGGTCATGACAAATGAAAATAACGACAAAATCCATTGCGCATGGGGGACACGAAATGATTCTACAATGCCATTTTGAATGGTAACATTGCCATTCTTAACCAGGGCCAATTCCTCAATTTGAGACCAAAAGTCATGAAACGTATAGGCCTCTTTTGAATAGCGGGGCAACCCAAGCAAGTATTGAATCAAGGTCTGATAGTCCGACATGGTATCAACCATGGATAGCGATTGAAAGAATTGAAACACCCGTTGCTGGTTGTATTGTTCGTAGTTTTTTTGTTGCAAGGTATTGTGAGTCACGGTTTCTTTTTCATTTAATAAGATCAAAAAGCCACGCCAAAGCAATGGGTCCAGTTCAGATTTTGAGGCAATTAATTGGTAATGGTATTTCGAAAATGGAAATTTAATGGTTAAATTAATGCTTTTATCAAATTGATTGACAGAAAACACATCGGTTAAGTGTTTGGTAAGCTCCGCCATCAACTGATCAATGTTTTCTTTTACTTGAACATGATGAAACGGGGATGTGGTAATTTCACACTCTAAATTGGAATGAACAATCCATTCCATAGGAAGCAACGGCAAATCATGGAGCCACTCACTATCAAACCACTTCAATTGCGATTGATCCGACGCATACGTTCGGCCATTATCTCGACAAAAGCCAACCACCTTCACCAAACGGTCATCTTCATACACTGGATCAAATAACATTTGAATATGCTGGAACGTTTGTTGATCCAGCAAGGGGCATTTAAACTCTTCGAATACCTGGTAGCGTTGGTGAATCACTTTATCCATGCACTCCTTGAATCGCTGGGTATTTTCAGGACCTAACAAATGATACAAGTCTGTAATGCTATAACACGGCTGAATGGTAGCATGATCAAAAAAGGCAATAAAGGCATTGGAAATATAACAGTCATTGGAATTTAAATCCCATTCCCATTCGGCAATGGAATAGAGCGTTTGCAATGCAGCGTATTTTCGTTCCGATAGCATGTCAATTTTGATGGGGGGTTCGGTGGAATAAAACATGTGCGGGTAGTCATACCAGATTTGCACACTGTTGGAAAACGTTTCCAGGGATTGAACATCATGACTAAGGGGGTGTTTTTCGGCCACAAAGACACCCCATGTTTGTTGTTGAAACGCCACCCCCACCACGGACCAATCGCCATACGACCCAACATAGGGGCCTTGCTCAACGGGCCATGAATAGAGTTCATTGTCTAAAAATTGAAAAAAGTCATCCTCATGAATGCCAGATTTAAAGGGCGTAAAATGCGACAAGTACATGCGTTCGTAATCCACCACATTCAATGTTGCACAGGCCTTAAAATCAAAAATCGCTGACACTTCTTCCAGAATTTTTTGTTGAAAATTATCACCATCAAACAAAATAATTTGCGTGGTTAAGTGGAACAATTGATTGCTTATTGTATGATCCGTCATCTTCCCACAAATAGAATAGCTCGAAACGACAATAAGTTAAATAGCAAAAATTCACACCCGGCAATTGGATAGTTGAAACATACCTGGGTGATGAAAGTCTGGAAATTTCTGGGCAATGCCGGTATCTGAGATGAGCACCCCAGTGCAAGTCAAATCATCCATTAATTGCTGAACATTCATGGGATTATCGTCACAAAACACCAAATTGGACGGGTCCAACCCTTGGCCATGAAGCACGTGACGAACCAATGCTGAAAAAAGTGGGTACGGCTTGCCCATCCATACCCAGTGATCGGCATTGAGTTGTTGCGCCATTTGATGGGCATAAAACCCCATGACCGGCTTGAAGCCCGACTGATTCTTAATGTAATGGTCCGGATTAATGCAAATCACAGGCAGGGTTGGCCGATCCCGCAAGACATCATGAACGCGTTTATACCAGTGGTGATTCATGGTTCCAAGGGATGCCGCCAATACCATAACATCGGCCTCTTCGGGGTCACTAACCACCTCAGCCTGAGCCTGCAACGCATAAAATTGTGAGGATTCAAACCCATAGACAAACACCCGTTGTTCAAAGAGTATCGATTGAATATCGTCGATCATGTAGCAACCACACCCCGAGGAGATCACCTGTTCAGGGGCAATGGGCAGCCCAAAGGCGTGCATTTTATTGGAAATGTCCGTAATCGACTGGGTGGCATTGTTGGTGATCATATACAATGGAATCTGATGCTGATCGCAATAGTGAAACACCCCCTTAATGGCGTCAAATGGGCCATCATCATTATAAATAACCCCATAGGCATCCAAACCCAAAATTACGTCCTCACGATCCAATAACGGGCGCAACGAAGAAATATTTACCATGTTAACAATCCGATCGCATAACCGCGCCCTTTAAGTTCATCAATAATGTCAGGCAAGGCGTGAAGGGTGGCCGGAGAATTGTGCATGAGCACAATGCTACCGGGTTTAATTTGTCTCAGCACGCGGCGTTGAATAACACGCGGCTCTGGAAAGGTGCCATCCGCTTGTTTATAATCGACCGCATTAACATCCCACATCACCATGGTCAGTTGTTGATTTTTGGCACAATGGAGCAAATAATTATTGAATCGACCGCCCGGAGGGCGCACGTAGGGCGCCATGGGCACATTCAGTTGATGCAATGCTTGGGTGGTGGCCGAGAGCTGCAAACCCACTTGATCTTGATTCATTTCATCCAATCGGTAATGGGCCCAGGTATGATTGGCAATCTCGTGGCCATCATTGGCAATGCGTGCCACCACATGGGGAAATTTAGCAATCATATGGCCC
>DBHX01000056.1 GCA_002296285.1 bacterium UBP8_UBA817 | reverse complement strand
CGTAATATTATCCCCTTTTAAGGCAGACACTGGAATTGCTGTAAACTCCTTGATTCCAATTTCTGTAGCAAATGACTGATAGTCAGCCAAAATTTGTTCATAGGTTGATTGAGAGTAGTCCACCAAATCCATTTTATTGATGGCCAATACAATTTTATCAACCCCCAATAAATGAACAATCGTGGAATGCCGTTTGGTCTGCGTCATAATGCCATGACGAGCATCCACCATTAAAATGGCCAATTCAGCCGTCGATGCACCCGTTGCCATATTCCGGGTATACTGCTCGTGGCCTGGCGTATCCGCCACAATAAATTTGCGCTTATCCGTTGAAAAATAACGATACGCCACATCAATGGTAATTCCCTGCTCTCGTTCCGATGCCAAACCATCCACGAGCAGTGCAAAATCGATATCTTCGCCTTGTGTCCCAACTTTTTTGGAATCTTTTTCTAATGCCGCCAATTGATCTTCATAGATCAGCTTGGACTCATAAAGCAATCGTCCAATCAAAGTTGATTTTCCATCATCCACAGACCCACAGGTAATAAACCGCAATAAACTTTTATGTTCTTGAGCTTTTAGGTAACCCAATATATCGGATTCAATTAATGCAGACTGATGTGACATTAGAAATACCCTTCCTGTTTTTTAATTTCCATGGATGCACCACTATCCTGATCGATTAAACGGCCTTGGCGTTCGGATGTCTTGGTGAGTAACATTTCCTGGATAATATCGGTTAATGTTGCAGCATTGGACTCAATGGCACCCGTCAATGGATAACAACCCAAGGTTCGAAAACGCACCAATTTTTCTTGAGGCGTTTCCCCTGATTCTAATTTTAATCGATCATCATCCACCATCATCCAAATACCATCACGAAAAACCACCGGACGCTTTTTCGCAAAATACAAAGGAACAATGGGAATATTTTCCAAATATATGTACTGCCAAACATCAAGTTCCGTCCAATTAGACAATGGAAAAACACGAATCGATTCACCCGGCTTTTTCTTTGTATTGTAAAGCGACCACAACTCAGGGCGTTGATTTTTAGGATCCCAGCGGTGTTGCGCTGAACGAAATGAAAAAATACGCTCTTTGGCTCTGGACTTTTCCTCATCACGCCTTGCCCCACCAAACGCCGCATCAAATTGATATTTATCCAACGCCTGACGTAACGCTTGGGTTTTCATTATATCCGTATGAACGGCTGACCCATGTGTAAATGGGCCAACATTCTGGTTAACCCCTTCCTGATTAATGTGAACAATTAAATCAAGGTCATACTCTTTCGCTAGATTATCACGAAACTCAATCATTTCTTTAAATTTCCAAGTCGTATCAACATGCATGACTGGAAATGGAATTTTGGCTGGATAAAATGCTTTTCTTGCTAAATGAAGCAATACAGAAGAATCTTTCCCAATGGAATAAAGCATCACTGGATGCTCTGTTTCAGCAACCACTTCACGCATAATATGAATACTATCCGCTTCCAATTGTTGTAGGTGAGTTAATGTTTTTTGATTCATTGATTCTTATCCTTTAAATTAACATGCAATCCACACTCTTTTTTAACCGCTTCTTCCCACCACCAGCGACCAGAACGATCATCTTCACCGGGTTGAATCGCCCGTGTACAAGGCGCACACCCAATACTAGGATACCCTTGATCATGAAGGACGTTGTAAGGGATATCATGTCGCTTCACATAATCCCACACATCATCCTTGGACCATTTAATAAGTGGGTTAATTTTTAATAAATCATTCACAGAATCCCATTCAAAAAAAGGAGTCATGGCACGATCTACGGATTGTGCACGCCGAATGCCTGTGATCCATGCCTGGTAACCATCAAGCGCTCGAGTTAAAGGCTCCACTTTACGAATATTGCAACATTCCTTTCGATTATCAAGACTGTGATAAAAATGATTGGGCCCATGTTCAGAAACCATTTGCTCAACAGCCGTCGTGTTTGGAAAAAAAACACGATACGTAAATGCATATTGTGTCATTGTTTTTTCAATAACATTATAAGTTTCTTGCGGCAATCGACCCGTATCCAATAAGAACACATCCACACCATCCGTTTCATTCGTAAACATATGGGTTAAAACTTGATCCTCAACACCCAAACTAGAGGCCAATGTCAATTTCTTGCCAAATTTTCTAACCGCATACTGAAACACCTCTTCAGCTGACACCTTAGCGAACTTTTGGTTGAGAGCATCCAACTTTTTTTGATTCATATCTGATAATCCTTAGATACAGTACGAAGCCCAAATTTAATGTTTGTCCATACCCGCTCATGAAGATACTGCAATGCAATTTTAGCCACAACCTCAAACACCCCTATTTTTAATGCCATATCCACATTTCCAGTAATAAAAAATGAGATCAGCATGGTGGTCAGGGTTGCCGTGGTACGCCAAGATATAACTTTTAAAAAGCTACGCCGTTTGGATTCCATTGTTATTGTTATGCTTTCTGAATTAAAACTTCCCAATAACCATCAACTTGTGATTTAGACAAAACCTTATGCCCTTCCAATTCAACTGAATTGGGGACGTTCTGTATAGGAGCGCCATCATCAAGAAGAACCGTTAGACGATCACCCGTTGATATCGTTTCCAATGCCAATTTTGTTTTCACAAAGTTCATGGGGCACGCAACACCTCTAAAGTCCTTGGTAACCATATCCGAATCAGTCGTTGCAGACTCATCGATAACATCTCCTGAAGATGTTTTAAATCGCAACGAATCATCCATGTTATCATACAATTCATTCACAGCATCAGCCAAACCAAACACCAGGTCTTTTTGATCAAATATAAGGGCCTCATCATTGGCAATGGCCAGTGCCATCAATGAGCGAAATTTCTCGTCCACCAATCCAGTAGTGATAAAGTGCTTCTCAAAATATTGATACGCTTGCTCATCAGTTTTAGCATCTAAACCACGTGTAACTAATAACATTCTGGATGCATGAAATAATACTTTAGATACCAATGCTTCTGGATTTTCTGGAGAATCATCCAATTGCTTACGAATCTTTTTAATCATCTTTTTATCCAAATCAAGCATATCAAAAAGGCCAGCCGAACACTCCGCCGTACCAATTTCATCCAAGCTTAATCTATTCTTAGCACCAAAATCAGTATAAAAGGTTGCATCCTCTTCAAGCGAAGGAACGTCTTTATATTTGTCACATAAAGTTTTAATCAACTCAATGCCCTCTTCATTTAAAAATGAAGAATAATCAGAATATTTACTGCCTTTCTTTCGATCAATATAAACACTCAAAAACTCATTAACAAACGATGGGATATGATGGGCAGCTACCTCCCCATGCCGTTCAGCATATTTGGTCTTTCCTGCACCTGTTTGAGCGCCAGCCAAAACATTGTAAGATGGGTACATATTGCCATCATTACGACCCACTTTTCCAAAGAAACCCAAATCAGCAATATGATGCATACCACACGTATTCGGGCATCCTGACATATTTAAACGAAACTCTGGAATTGAATCTAAATCCAAACTGGTTTGATCAAACTCCTCACGAATAGCTTTCGATAAACCACGAGGCAAACAAATGCCCAACTTGCACGTTTGAGCACCGGTACAATTGATCATATTTCCAACAAATTGTGCATGTTTAACCAGGGTTTGCTTCAACCCTGTAATCACTTTATAAGCATTCCCTAAGTAAGCTTCTGGAATATTTCTTAAGCGAATATTTTGAGCGCGATCACAACGAATGCAATTATCACCAAAATGAATCAAAAATTCCGATAAAACCTTTCCATCCTCCCGAATTAGATCACCCAATTGAAGAGGTAATTTAATGGAGCATAAACCATCTTGTATCTGTGGCGTCACATACCGCTTCTTCCATAAATCAAAATCATCACCAGAACCAGCTTCTGGGACTAAATCTATTGAAGATACCGCCTCATTTTTAACCTCCGGCAATTCCAGAGCCAAAGATAAATCATCTTTTATTTTGTCATACTCTTCATGAAACAATCGTAAAAACTCATCTCGATCCAACTTTTTCCACAAAAACTTAATTCGAGACGAATACTTACTACGTCGATTGCCATTCTTATCAAACATAATCTTTAATGCACGAGTGACATGATACACATGTGAATCAGGAATAAAGTCCAATAATTGATGTCCGACCATCGGCTTGGCCCCCATACCACCTGCGGTATAAACCTCAAATCCTTTTTGGCCATCCTTAATTTTGGCAACAAACCCCAAACATGTCGCCTGTGTATAAGTTGTATCCTCAGCATTGGTTGAAAAATTAATTTTAAACTTTCGAGGCAAATTCCAAGAATCATCTTCATTAATCATACGCGTTGTTAATGCCATTGCATAAGGATCAACATCAAACTCATCGTTCGGGTTAATCCCTGAATCCGGCGGTGTTAAAATATTACGAATCGTGTTTCCACCACCACCTTTGGTACTTAACCCGACCTCCAATAAACCACGAATCGTCGGCATAACACCATCAATTCGAACATCATGCACTTGAATTTCTTGACGTGTTGTAAAATGAACCTCACCAGACCCATATTGCTCCGCAATTTCAGATGCCTTTTTTAATTGTGTGGGGGTAATACCACCCGCCGCACAACGAATCCGAATCATGTAGGTATCCGGTTGACGTTGCTCATAAACACCATGCGCCACTCGAAACGCTTTAAACTTAATGGGATTCAATACCCCAGACTTAAATTCCGCAATATCTTTTTCAAACTGCTCATGTTCTTTATCAAGTGTAGGTGACGATTCATAAAATCTCATGGTTTATTTTACTCCCTTTTTTCTAAGCTCACTCATTCTATGTAATTTTTCAGCTTTTTTCATATTTAACTTTGACCGATCATCAATCTGATTATTTTCCAGAGTTGCATGATTGGATCGCGACACATCAGAATCAATATTCATGCCAGATTGAATAGCCATTGAATCAAACATACTACCTTTTATTTCAGACGTTAAGCCGTTTGTCTGTTCATTTAATGATTGAACCTCTTGTTCCAATCGCCGAAGTTCTTCCTCTTGTTTTTTACTTGAACCGAATACACCATTGGCCAAAGAACCAAAAAACTCTATCACACGGGCACCTTTTTTTAGCTGTTTTTGAGCAAGTCCCTCCGATGATTGGTTTTGTGACGCCCCACGACTGTTTTCACCATGGGGCTCAGAATTCTCCGATGTGTTTTTTTTCGATACCTTAACCGCAATACTTTCTGCGTTAATCGCTCCCTTTTCATCAGATTTAAAAGAATCCTCAGATAATGGATCCAATTCATTTAATACATTTCGGTCATGTGGATTTAACGAATAAAACTCATCAACCTTATTATTTATATTTTCAACTGACATAATTATCCTCCTTTACGTTCAGTTTCACATCATGAATTTGTTCATCAATAATGCGATATGCCTTTAAATCCGTACAATTATTTTCCAATGAAATAATTAAATACGTCATTTCAGGATCATTTAATAGCTCTAAATCTTTTTCAGATAATCGAGCTGGACTTCCAGGGTGTGAATGATAAACAACCACAGGAACCTCATTTGCCTTTCTGGCCGCTTTCACCACTTGAAATTGTTCTTTGGGATCAAATTCAAAATACGTTGGAGATGCGTCAACATTGGTCATTTTATACAATGTTTTACAGACATCATCTTTCCCTGTAATATACCCACAACATTCGTTGGGCAGTTCCGATTTTGCATGTTCAATCAGCTGATCTCTCATTTTAGAGGTTAATTTAATTTCAAACGTCATGCTCTGGACCTCAAATCACACACCGGTTGATCGTAAGATTCTCTAAAATCAGTAAGCCCCAATTCCGATGGCTTTACTTTCACCGTTCGAAATTTCATATTTAATGCATCAAAGATGAGCACCCGATTGGTCAACAATTCCCCCACCCCCGTTAAATAACGAATGGCTTCAGCCGCTTGAATGGTGCCCAACATACCCGCAACCGCACCAAAAACACCGGCTTGAGAACACGTTGGCACGGCATTGGCCGGTGGTGGTTCTTTAAACACACATCGATATGATGCTGTCCCCGGAACATGCGTCATGGTTTGACCATCAAAGCGCAAAATACCACCATGTGAAAACGGTTTTCCCGCAATCACACAGGCATCATTAATTAAAAATTTGGAGGGAAAGCTATCCGTGCCATCCACCACAAAATCATAGCCCTTTAAAATATCCAAGGCATTATCTTTGGTAAATAAATCATAGTATGTGGTTACGTTTACATCGGGATTGATCTGATTCATTTTTTCTTTGGCGGATTCAACCTTTGGCCGACCAATATCCGGTGTAAAATGGATCACTTGGCGTTGTAAATTACTAATGTCAACCACATCCGCATCAATGATACCAATGTGCCCAACCCCTGCAGCCGCCAAATACAATGCCACCGGAGCACCAAGCCCTCCGGCACCAATAATTAACACCTTGCCATTCAATAATTTTTCTTGACCATCCCCACCAACCCCTTGAAGAATGATATGCCGTGAATAACGTTCAATTTGTTCTTCATTCAAATTCATTTGAGTGCCTCCTTAAATTCATTGAGTAAATCTTTGAGCGATTCCAATCCAACATTCAGTCGAATCAACCCTTCGGTAACACCAGCTTGCGCCAATTGTTCAGGAGAATGCTTCGCATAAATGGTGGATGCCGGATGAATCACCATGGTTCGATTATCTCCCAAATTGGACATGTTTTGAGAAATCTTAAGTTTTGAAATAAAAGAAAAAGCCATCTCTTTGGAGCCTAAATCAATGGTTAATAATGGGCCAAACCCGTTGAGAAGGTCAGATGCTAATTTATATTGAGGATGTTGATCGAGTCCTGGATAAGCCACTGTAACCCCTTCGGATTGAAAAAACTCAGCCACTTGCAACGCATTTGAAGAAATACGTTCATACCTTAAACTCAATGTTTCCAAACCTAGAATAGTAAAATAAGCATTCATTGGGGACGTATTTAAACCTGAATTATTCAATGCATGCCGACGAACCCGTTCTAAAAATGCAAAACGATGAACATTTTGACTAGCAGCCAATAATTCAGGATGCTTTGATTTTCGCCAATCAAAATTTCCTGTATCAACGATTAATCCACCCACAGCACCCCCATTGGTGGCAAATAATTTGGTGGACGAATAAATCACCACATCCACACCATGGGCCTTTGCATTAAACCCAACCGAACCGGTTAATGTCGCATCAATCACCAATGGGATCCCATGATTCGATGTGATTGATCGCAGTTTGGCCACATCAGGAATCACCAATTTTGGGTTTGAAATAATTTCAGCAAAAACAAACGATGTATCATCATCAACCTGAGATGCCAACTCAGTTGTATTGGAAATATCAACCCAGCGTATGTCCACGCCAAATTTTGGAAAGGTTTCCTCAAATAAATCACGCGTTCCACCAAATAAAGAGTTCGAAACCACGATATTTCCACCCTGAGTTGCCAATACAAACCCCAAGGCCAATATGGCCGATAATCCACTGGATACAGCCACCACACCAAACGCTGACTCCAAATAGGCAATCCTACGTTCTAATTCTGAAATGGTTGGATTCGAAATACGAGAATACACATACCCAAAGTCTTGACCTTTAAAGATTTTTTCCAAATCTTCTGGGTTTGGATATGAAAATCCAGCCGATTGATAAATCGGTGGGTTTACAGCCCCAGTTTTCTCATCAATACCGTGCTCAATGTAGACACACTTTGTTGAAAGATCAAGCGGCACCAATGCCCCCTCCCATAAAGTACAAAAATTCAACCTCATCCTCATTGTTTAATTGAGTGGTTGAAAATTGATCACGATCCAAGATATCGCCATTTAATTCAACAGATACCATTTCTGGCATTTTGACAGCTTTCAAAACCAATAAATCAGATACTGTTAATTGTTCTTGATCAATCACTTCATGTTCACCATTAATTTGTAGTTTCATTGTTTCCTCCATTAAATAAATTCATACTCAAATAGCGTTCACCAGAATCACACAGTATGGTCACCACATTTTTCCCAAGATTCTCAGGACGCTTTGCAACTTCCAGTGCCGCATGCACATTCGCTCCCGCCGAAATTCCACACAATAACCCTTCATTCGTTGCAATATAACTTGCCATTTGCATTGCCTCATCATTAGATATCGTCAGAATCTCATCAATTATTGCACGGTCAAAGTTTTTTGGAATAAATCCAGCACCAATCCCTTGAATCATATGGGGTCCAGGCTCACCACCCGAAATCACCGGTGAATCCTTGGGTTCAACGGCAATCGCTGTAATGGATCGATGCTCCTTCAGATACTTACTTACCCCTGAGATTGTTCCACCCGTACCAACCCCAGCAACAAACACATCCACATCAATGTCTGATAAAATTTCAGGTCCGGTTGTTTGATAATGCATATTCGGATTGGATTGATTTTCGAATTGTTGAGGAATAAATACATGATCTGTTTTCAACTCATTCGCCCTTTGAATGGCCCCAGTCATACCTAAATGAGCCGGGGTCAAATCCAAATGGGCCCCATAGGCTTTTAATAATTGACGACGTTCCAAACTCATGGATTCTGGCATGGTTAGTGTCAGTTTAATCCCCAGCGATGCACAAATGAATGCCAATGCAATCCCAGTATTTCCACTGGTTGGCTCAATAATATGGGTATCCTTAGTAATCAGTCCCGCATCCAGCGCATCATGGATCATGGCATAGGCGGCCCGATCTTTCACTGACCCACTGGGATTCATAAACTCACACTTTCCATACAATTCCACCCCATGCTTTTCAGATAAATGAGATAATTTAACTAATGGGGTTTTCCCAACTTTTTCTTTAATGTTTGTCATATTGTATACGTTAACACCTGTTCCTTTTGTAATGCATCATCCATAATAGCCTGTAGCGGCAAATCAAAAAACTGATTCACATGAGAATTTAGATTTCCCCAAAAAACTGACAATGGATCGGATAAATCAAACGAACAAGTCAAGGGATCAATCGCTGAAATAATCGATTGAACAGTAATCACTTGTGGAGACTGTGATAGTTGATACCCGCCTTTAGCACCACGGGTACTTTTGACCAACCCGGCTTTTTTTAAGTCAAGAATCAATTGTTCTAAAAACGCATGAGGAATCGATGCTTTATCTGAAATAAATCGCAATTGAACCGGCCCTTGATCAAAAAAGAACCCCAATTCAACCATGGCCGATAACCCATACCGATGTTTTTTTGTTATATTCACAACCATAATCTTATTAATCCAGATCGGAATTGTCAAGATTAAAGCGTTAATCCATTGATTTGACCACAAATATTTGCTGACTAATTTGATAACTCAACTGCAAAGAACCCCCTGCCATATCAATCAATACACTGTGATCAAAATCAAACCGCTTAACAACTTTGACTGACACACCAATGGCAAACCCATGGTGCGTCAAATATTGCAAATATGTAGCGTCCAACGATTCAAAACGTGTCACAACATAGTCTTCACCATCGGATACATTATTCAACGATTGCTCATTCGCATTAAACGATAAGGTGCCATCTCCATTGGGAATGGGGTTTCCGTGAGGGTCCGTGGTGGGAAACCCTAAATATTCATCAATGCGATTCATTAAGGCGTCCGATGCCGCATGCTCCAAATGCTCAGCCTCTTCATGAATTTCATCCCATGGAACATTGAGTGTGGTATGCAAAAACACTTCCCATAACCGGTGATGTCGAATTAATCGACGGCCCATAAACCATCCTTGATCGGTTAATTCAATGCCCTTGTACGCATGATTAATCACCAAACCCTCTTTGACCAACTTTTTCACCATGTCACTCACCGCGGCATTGGTGACATTAAGCTTCAAAGCCATCCATTTTAATTTCACAACATCCACCCCTTCTTTTAAGGATAACTTTGCAATGGACTTTATGTAATCTTGGGTTGCCAGCTGATGTTTCACGAGACAATCATACATGAAAAAAACAAGATCTAAAAGTAGCTAATAGCAAATTTTAAGCAAGCTAAAACTAAAAGATAAAGCGAACTTGATATCAAAACACTAAACTGATACTCTATGTATAAAATAAACACCCTATAAGATAAAGGAGAAAAAATGCAATTAAATCACATAATTGCCATAATAATTGGCAGTCTTTCAATTGGCACATTTGCCATTGATGCGTCAAAGGTTAACGTTGGCGGAACTTACCTTGGCCTATTCAATGATTTCAATAAAAAACAAGCCCAGTTTGACTATGCAACAAACCTTTCATTTGAATATGAAATTGCACCAAATGTAACAGGCCTTGCGGAGCTTCAAAGCAGTCCAGGAAACGGATCCTTGGGTTTCGAAGGTCCCAACACCGTGGTTACAGACCTCGCATTAACCACAAAGTTAGCATCAAAAAACCACATAACCACCATTACCTTGGGTTCATTTGATACCGCATTTGGCCATGAAACCCAGTATTTAAGCAATAATGCAGACACGTTTAACAATCATTTCATCATCAATTCTCTCACGTATTCGGCACTGGCTGGGCCAATGGGAACACTCAATACGCTGGGTGTGAAGATGGAAACCAATATCAAGTATGTCGACATTATCACATCCATCAGCAACGGAACCAGTGAAACCGCTTACAATAAAAATAGAACGTTTGAAAAACTGCTCCAACTATCCACACATTCATTCATTGACGGCGTGCGAATCACCGGAACTTACATCGACAGTGATGATAGCCAAGATTCACAAGACAGTTTTCAAACACATTTAACGGGCATTTTACTTGAACTAAATTATTTAATTCAAAAAAACATTGAATTTAAATTAAAAAAAGCAGAACTCATCTATGATGATCAAACCACACAAACCAATGATACGGTCATCACTCATGAAATCGAACTCAGCTATAACAAACAACCCATATGCTTGGCCGTCAAAGGGTCGTTTTGGCGCCCACAGGGAAGTGTTTCATCATTGGATATGCCAAACCCCGGCTTATTGGATCAGGTCTCTGGCGCTGTTGACCGAATTCAATTCGCCAGTGGATTTTACTTCAATGAAACCACCCTATTTAAAACTGAATTTGTGCATGAAATATATGAAATGCTGAATACTAAAAACACCGGAATCATCTCAGGCATAAACATCCAATTTTAACCATGAAAACACTCAAATTATTCATTCTTTTATTTTCAATTGGCCTACTTTTAAGTTGCAACACACAAACAAAAGAAAAGCCCATCGTTGTCAGCACCATTGGCATGATTCATAGCATGGTTGAAGAAATTGCTGGTAACAAAGTAACCGCCATTGGCTTAATGGGACCAGGTATTGATCCTCATTTATATAAAGCCAGTGCCGGAGATATAAAAACACTAACGGAGGCCGATTTAATTTTATATAATGGCTTGCATTTGGAATCCAAACTGATTGATATTTTCGAAAAAATGAGCAAGAAAAAACCAACCAAAGCCGTTACGTCAAGCATCCCAAAAACAAACCTTCTAAAGCCAACCGAGTATGATGGGTTTTACGATCCCCATGTTTGGTTTGATGTGTCGCTCTGGCAATTGGCGGCCAAGGAAGTATTTGATGCACTGGTATCACTGGACCCAAAAAATAAACTCACATATGAATTAAACCATCAAGACTACCAACAAAAACTTGCCAACTTGGACCGCTGGATCCAACTGGAAATCAATACCATCCCACCCAACCAACGACTACTGGTTACAGCGCATGATGCCTTTGGGTATTTTGGAAAAAAATACAACATTCAAGTGGTTGGGCTCCAAGGCATTAGCACCACATCGGAAGCTGGCACTAAAGACATTCAACATGTGACAAATATCATTATTCAAAACAAGGTCCCCACCATTTTTATCGAATCATCCGTTCCCGTTCGGCAAATTGAAGCACTAAAAGCGGCCGTCAACGCCAGAGGCTGGAACGTTGAGATTGGTGAAGAATTATTTACCGATGCCATGGGCGATTCTGATACAATTGAAGGCACATACATCGGAATGATTAAACACAACGTTAAAAGCATTGTATTCGGACTAAAAAAATGAAAAAAGACCCAACAGAAATTGCAGTATCCATCAAGGACCTCACCGTTGCATTTGATAAAAAACCGGTGTTATGGGACATCGACCTGGATATCCCCAAAGGTGCACTCACTGCAATTGTTGGGCCAAATGGGGCTGGAAAATCAACCCTTCTAAAAGCAGCACTAACGATTATTAAACCAACGGCGGGTCGAGTGGACATCTTTGGGCAACCCATCAAACGACAATTATCCCAAATTGCCTATATTCCACAACGGAACTCTGTCGATTGGGATTTCCCCACCAATGTATTGGACGTTGTATTAATGGGCACATATGGCGACTTGGGTTGGATCAAACGCCCAGGAAAAAAAGAAAAAAATCGCGCGCTAAATGTCCTTGAAAAAGTAGGCATGGAAACATTTTATGATCGACAAATCAGTCAATTATCTGGGGGGCAGCAGCAACGCATATTTTTGGCCAGGGCCCTGGTTCAAAATGCCGCGATTTATATTATGGACGAACCGTTTGTTGGCGTAGATGCCGTCACGGAGAAAGCGATTGTAACGCTATTAAAAGAACTTCGTGATCAGCAAAAAACAGTAATCGTTGTCCACCATGACCTCCAAACCATTGACGAATATTTTGATTGGGTATTCTTATTAAATGTACGTCAAATCGCCTTTGGAAAAGTTAAAAACACCCTAAATGAAGAAAATCTGCGATTAACATATGGTGGGCGGCATTCTTTTATTACGGCCCACCCATGACCCTTGTCATCGACTACCCCGTTATTATATCACTCATTGGCGCAATATTAATCGGGTTAACATCCGGTATCATCAGCTGCTATTCGGTATTAAAGGAACAAAGCTTATTGGGCGATGCGATTGCGCATGCGGCACTCCCTGGATTGTGCATTGCCTTTTTACTCACACTGAATAAAAGCCCGATGGTATTATTGATGGGGGCCATGAGTGCAGGCCTCATTGGGACCCTATTTATTACCGCAATCATCCAAAAAAGCATATTGAAAGAGGATACGGCACTGGGCGTTATTTTATCTGTGTTTTTTGGATTTGGCACATTGCTACTCACCATGATCCAAAAAATACCAACCGCCAGACAGTCTGGGTTGGAGGAGTACTTATTTGGCAATGCCGCGAGCATTCTCAAATCAGATATCACCATCATGTCCATCTTAGCCATATTAATTGTTGGATCCACCCTTCTTTTTTGGAAAGAATTTAAATGCTTAATTTTTGACCCAGATTTTTTTCAAACCCAAGGCTTTTCTCCAAGAAAAGCCAACTTCATACTCATCATTCTAACAGTCATTTCCATTATTATTGGGTTGCAAAGCGTGGGCGTCATTTTAATGAGTGCCATGATCATTGCCCCCGCGACAGCCGCAAGGCTTTGGCAAAAAAAGTTAGGCGCAATGATGATATTGTCCATTATTTTTGCCACCACAAGTGGCATTGCTGGGGTGTTATTAAGTAGCGCTGTTTACCGATTACCAACAGGCCCAACCATCGTTACGGTGATTAGCTTGATTGTCATCATCTCTTTAATTTTTTCACCTCAAGGCCTGTTGCGCCAATGGATTCGAAAAAAAATAAACCAGAGAGCCATTCGCCTTGACAGTATTTTAAGCAATTTATACACATTGGCAAAAACTCATGATGATTTAACGCACCCTCACGACATCAACACATTTAATGTTTTGGGCGAAATCCCGCCACTCTATCTGCTTCAAAAACTTGAAAGTGATGGCTTCATTTACAATCATAAAAACAACGAATGGGGGCTAACAAATGTCGGCATATCCAAAGCCATTCAAGTATTGCAGAGGGTTCATTAATGTCACCCATCATTGAAATTATACTCATTGGATGCTTGGTAGCCACCACTGCCGCTATTCCGGGATGCTTTTTAATCCTTCGAAAAATGGCCATGATGAGTGACGCCATTAGCCACTCCGTATTGTTGGGCATTGTATTGATGTTTTTTGCAATTAAAACCCTCCATTCACCGCTCCTCATCATCGCCGCAACCATCACTGGCCTTGTAACGGTCGTATTCACGGAGGCCCTCATCTCATCAAAAAAAATGAAAAAAGATGCCGCTATTGGATTCATTTTCCCACTATTTTTTGCATTGGCGATCATTTTAATTACTCAATACGCTAGCAACATTCACTTGGATCAAGATACCGTTATTTTAGGGGAAATTGCATTTGCTCCATTTAATCGCATGGTTTGGGGGAGCATTGATTATGGGCCAATCGCCATGTGGGTAATGGGAATCATTGGCCTTATCAATGCCCTGTTTATAGGATGTTTTTACAAAGAACTAAAAATCGCAACATTTGATCCTGCGTTAGCGTCAAGTTTAGGCCTAGCACCATCACGACTGCATTATGGACTCATGGCGTGTGTGTGCATGACTTGCGTGGGGGCATTTGATAGTGTCGGCACCATTTTAATTGTGGCATTAATTGTAACCCCGCCGGCCACCGCCTACTTACTCACTAGAAAATTAAGCACAATGATTCTCTTGAGCATTATCATTGGATGTTTATGTTCAGTTTTAGGTACAATTTTAGCATTGGCCATCGATGGATCTATTGCTGGCGCCATGTGTACCGTTGCAGGAACACTTTTCTTGTTGTCATTTTTATTCTCCCCAAATCATGGGATTATTCATAAATTTTACACTCAAAAACAACAAAAAATTCAATTTTCTGCGATTTTATTAACCATTCAATTCTTAAACCATCAAGGGGAAGATTCATTTGAATTTTCAATAGAAAACCTAATTGACCACATGCGATGGAGCGAACCATTTGCTCAAAAAATCATTAGTTACGCATTGGCAAAAAACTACATTAAACGGAACAAAAAAGCGTACGAACTCACCCCTTATGGTATTGAAGTAGCAAAAAATGCCATGGCGTCCAGTTAATAAAAAGAATTAAAAACGAAATAAACAGAAAAAAAACAAATCTTCAAGGTGGAATTGTGCATTTAGTCAAAAACGATTAAACTAAGTTTTAACAGGTGATCTATGAAAAACGTAATACCAGCCGATACAAACATTGATATTTTTGAAAAACCATCGGAAGAAGAGGCTTTATTAGCTGTTGAAACCCTCATCCGCTACGCCGGTGACAACCCAAACCGAGAAGGGTTAAAAGAAACCCCTAAACGTGTGGTGAAATCATACGCAGAGTTCTTTTCTGGGTACAAAAAAAACCCGGACGAAATTTTAGCGAAAACATTTGAAGAAGTGGAAGGCTATGATGAAATGGTCATTGTCAAAAATATTGATTTAGAATCTCATTGTGAACATCACATGGTTCCCATCATTGGTGTGGCTCACGTGGCTTACATTCCAAATAACCGCGTGGTGGGCATTAGCAAGTTGGCACGCATTGTTGATGTATATGCCAAACGACTGCAAACCCAAGAAACCATGACCGCCCAAATTGCAGACACCATATCACGTGTTTTAGAGCCCAAAGGCGTTGCGGTTGTGATTGATGCTGCCCATCAGTGCATGTCAACACGTGGGGTACATAAACGTCACAGCTCAACAGTCACCAGCCGAATGCTGGGGCTTTTTCGATCCGATCCACGAACACGATCTGAATTCATGGACCTGATTAAATCCTCTTAATGACCCACCCACCATTGATTCTCGCCTCTCAATCGGCAATCAGAGCCACCATTCTTCAACAACACGGCATTAAATTTGACATTGTTCCAGCAAGCATCGATGAGCGATCCTTTGGTGAATTAGATGCCCCTGGCCTTGCCAAAGCAAAAGCACTGCACATCAGCGCCAAATACCCAACACACTGGGTAATTGGCGCGGATCAAATTTGCCACTTCAATGGGACCGTATTTCATAAACCAGTCACCATTGACAATGCCATCCATACACTTCAACAACTTGAAGGAAACACCCACACACTATTAACTGCCGCTTGCATGGCCCATAACAATCACATCATTTGGGAGGACTTGGATGATATTAAACTCACCATGCGCCAACTTTCTCTGAATAAAATTAAAGCGTATGTTGCCACAGACATGCCCCTCCAGAGTTGTGGGGCCTATTGTTATGAAAAAAACGGCAAAAAACTATTTACTCATGTGACCCACCCAACAGAAAGCATTCAAGGGCTGCCGCTAAATCAATTACTTAAGGAACTTTTAAAGCTAGGTAAATAAAAGTACCCACAAATTTGTGGGCACTTAAACATAAATAAATTTTATACGTTATTAGATTAAATAGGCTGTTTATTATTATCTAAAATGGTAAATGCCCCATCAATTAAATTCAGATTAAAGTACCCAACCTGCTGTCCAGACGTATTAAAAAGTGCATTTGTTACAATAGATGCGCTAACATCATTAATATCCCCATCTTCAGTAAATTCAAATTGCAACTCAAGAGACTTATTGTTAAGAGATCCACTAAATTGATGCGCCGTTTGATTCTCACCATAAGCCGTAATTCTCAAATCACACACATTAAATACGATGGTAGTAGAATTTATGGCAGTAGATCTTACAGTGTATTGACAACTTTGACTAGCTGAACCCAACTCAAATCTGGACAATCTTATTTTATCATCAATATAAAATGTGTCAGACTCATAATGCATTTCATGATTAGGCGCATACGCATAAGAAACAATATGTGATTCATAAACCTGCTGCTCGCTTAAACTGTTATCAATATGAAAATTCTGATACCAAATGATTCCATTAATATCATTTGGATTATTGGAAAAGTTATGATCAACAGCTGTTAGCGCTTTGTATTTTTCAACTTTACCCTCAAATGACCAAGAATAAAATTGAAGGGCTTTCAACTCACCATTTGAACTAACCACTTTTTGTTCATACTTAAATGGATGAATATTTTCATGAAACTTAGAAACATCAAGAGTGGTTTCAGCGCTTGATCCCTGTGCACCTATACTTGATAAATTGCCTGAAGAAAGACGAATGCCCAACCCACCAGTATCACTACTACCACCACCTGAACTTACGGGAGTTTTAATATTTTTCAACGATTTTAGTGCATCCAATTCAGCCACTGTAAAACCAACTTTCTGAACACCATCTGAACCAGAATTGGAACATCCCATAATTAATATTGTTAATAACAAAGCGGTATATTTTTTCATAATCTTACCTCCATTTAACGTCACTGTAACTTAGTATCGTCGATAACTGTCAATAAAATTCATAAAATTAAAAAAATTTACAAATTCAAAAAATGCCATTATTGCCGATAAAATCAATAATTGCTATGATAATTGCTTTAATCAAACCATTAAAAAATAAAAAAATTGGATAAAGGAAATCACATGTCTAAATCAACAAAAAACAAATTAATGACATTCGCATCTTTCGCATGCGTTCTTCACTGTATACTGGCCCCCTTCATTGTGATGGCCGCGCCAATGCTTGGCCATTTATTTGAAAATATCTTCGTAGAAATTGCCCTGTTAATCATTTCAATCACCTGTGGAATTATGATCGTCTATAATGGTTACTGCACACATAAAAGAAAACATTCCGCCATATTATTTATTATTGGGGTTTCATTTTGGGGAATCAATACAATCATTGAATTAATGACTGATTTACATATTAACTTAGAGTTACTCATTATCGGAACAATTATTGTGCTCATTGCTTACAAAATTAATCACAACGATTTAAAAAAATGTTGTGCATCAGATGATCACTGATCAAATAAAAAACTCAAGAAATTAAATGGTGAGATCATTTTTGGTCGACCATAAACCACCACTCGAGACTGTTTGAGCCCCAATGATTTTTCCATGGCTTCAATGGTGTCTGTATACGACCCAACCTCATCCACCAAACCAATGCTCTTGGCTTCTTCACCCGTCATGAATTGACCTTGCGAAACAGCATTGACCTCATCATCCGTAAGCTGCCGAGATTCCTGAACCAAAGATTTAAAATGCTGATACGACTCTTGTTGATGGGCAAGAATCATGGCCTTTGTATCATCATCAAACACCTTATTGGGGCTAAAAGCATCCACATATTTCCCGGTAGACAAGCTTTCATAAGAAATCCCCCACTCCTTATTAAACTCATAAAAATTTAAAAAACCACTCCTCACACCAATGGACCCAGTAATGGTCGCGCCATTGGCAAATATCTGATCGGAACCCAATGCCACATAATAGCCCCCAGAGGCTGCAAACGTCCCCATGGATGCATAAACGGGCTTCTTGGATACTTTCTTAAATTCATTCACCGCATCCAATATTTGATCGGCTGCAATGACCGATCCACCGGGGGAGTTGATACGAATAATCACCCCTTGTAAAAATGGATCCTTGCTTAATCGCTCAAACGTTCGTGCAATGTCATCGGATCCCGTTTGAACACCACCAAACAACACATCCGATCGGTTCTTACCAGAAGCAATCGCTCCATTAATTTCAACAACCGCAATTTTATTGAATGGACTCCAAAGATAATCATCACTGGGCGCTTCCCTAAAATCACCCAAACTCGCCAACACCACATCGGTTCCCTTGACATCCTCTTTGATGATATCAACCATATTTCGCCAAAAACCAATGTGATCAATCAGTCCCAAATCCTTGGCCGTTTGCGCTGACATAATACGACCATCATAAATATTCTTGGTCAATGGCTGATTGCGCGATTGATGAATATCTGACTTTAGCTGTGCCATCATATTTTCAAGAGACCCCGTAATTGTCTCTTTTTGTGACATTGATAACTGATCACTAAATGCCGAGGTTGACACTTTGTATTTTCCAGAATGAAGCAAATGATAACGAATGCCAAACCGATTCATTAATTCATCAAATTTTAACACCTCAAACGGAATACCTAGTTGATGAATGGATCCAAACGGTGGCATCACCACAACATCCCCTACACTGGCCAAGTAATACGAAGGCAAGGGGGCCCAGCCATCCAAGTACACATATACTTTCTTTCCAAGTGCACGACCTTTTTGAAGTTCATTTCGAATCTCTTGAACCAAGGCAATATTGGCCAAATCCCCCTCAAGCGATTTAATCCGTAATAAGTACCCCTGACAATCCGGATCATGATTGGCTTTATTGATCAATTGAATCACATCGTTAGAGCCAATTTTACGCCCCCCCAATAAGCTAATGGAAGAATAGCCACTGGTTAATGCCCCATTGATTTCAAGGTAAGCCATTGAATTGGGTTTAAATAATGCATACTTTCGGCGAAACGACTCCGGCTCACGCGCCTTGCCAATTTTTAAACCCAACCCGACCAACGCCTCTTTCTGATTGTTTTTTGGCGATTGATAGGCATAGTCCACCGAAAAAAATAAAAGATCAAACGATGCCCCCGCCGTGTAATAATTTTGATCCCCACCAAATCGAAGTGTCAAATCCTTGGTTAACGCATAATCCAACCCATAACGCATGTAGGCATCGCCATAATCCGTTTGGTGCTTATTAACCACAACATCCGCAAAAATTTTCGCGGATGCATCCGGCGTTTTAATTAAAATCCCTGACTCAATGGATGGGGAATACCCACGATCTTCAGAACCCAAAATATCACGGCCAACAAACCCAATATCCAAGGATCGATTGATGTGCATAATGACCCCCAAATCAGAGCTCCAAAGCGATGACTTTTGGGCACCATTCACATACGAATGGGATTTATACGATAATCCCCAATCCACACCATTTCGATTTCGCCTGGCAACCCCCAAGCCAAACGTTTCCAGTGAATCCATTCCCGATTCAACCTTCCACAACCCGAGGCCCAAGGATTTTCGATGAAATACGGTGGATTGCCTGTAATCAGTATTCGCTTTTGAATAATCCAAGTTATTGATATGCAACCCACTGCCGCTTTGTGATAAACCGGCGGGATTCGTGGTTAACGCATCGGCCCCATAAGGTTGCGCCACACCCGCCCCACCGCGTCCCATGGCCTTAATGCTGTAAGACATCTTCACCGAGTCCTCTAAAAAACTGGCATGGGCCATTGATGTTAACATTAAAGCATAAAAGAATATTTTCAAAACGTTCATGAAGCTAAAACCATTATCGATGATATTAAAAAAAACGTAAACCTTGCAAACTGATTACCTTTAATAAACTAATTATTGATCGGTTTTCCGATGCCTAATGTTTTTATATGTGCCGATCATGTGCGTCTTGTCAGAGGTTGAAAACACCCTCCTCGGATACCAATCCCAATAATTTTAAAACAAGCTCATGATTGACATTCAATAAAAAAATATATAGTTTGAACTCAATGCTTCGAAAAATATTAGCTATTTCTATATTCATTTTTTATGTGGCTTATGCCGCTGAGACCACCGCCTTATCAGAAAAAAAATGGGCCCTTGAATTTGGTTCTCAAGGCATAGAGTTTGGTGGAACCTTGCCCATTTCCGAGACTCAAAGTGTATTTGCATCCGTGGGATGGTTGGACATTACCTTTAACGATGTTCCCATTGTTCCTATTCCATTTTTTGATGTCACTGGATTCAGGTGGGTGGTTGCCAAAAAACTTCGCATAAAATCCAGTTCATTTTCATTGGGGTATCGCTGGTTTCATGAGTCAAACGTTGTTCAGGAGTCACGATTTTTATTTATACCGCCAAAAACGCAATTCAAAGAAGCGTATTGGACGTTTTTAGTTAAAACCCAAACCATTTTAAATGAAACCGACACGCGCTTCTTTGATGCATTTGATATTGATGGATTGCAATCCGAAAAATCATTTGTAACACCGGCGTTTGGATTGACCAATGTCTACCGAAAATATAACGATGGTGAAATTGGAAATATTGAGTTTGTCACCAAAACTTTAATAGGGTTTAACATGAATACAGATGGGCAACGCATGTATCCAATGCCACAAATTAATTTTCTTTACTCTTCAGGATTTTATTTTTAAATCATGGGTATTTTAAAAATATAACCCCATAAAAATGCATTTCAGAAACAATAATGGTGATACTGAGAATTGAATGGTGTCAGCCAACTCATTTCTGATATAATAACCAAATGGCATTCTTTTTTAACGAACTCGACTGGCTGGTTTTTATTTTCAAGATTATTTTATCCATCGGGTGCGGATTTGCCATTGGCATTGAACGTGAATCCATGGGAAAACCTGCGGGAATTAAAACACACACCCTCATTTGCATGGGGTCTTGTTTATTTACACATTTTTCTTTAATGGCCGCCGAAGGTGACCCCACGCGAATCGCCGCTCAAGTGGTATCCGGCATCGGGTTTATTGGCGCTGGCACCATTTTGCAATCTAAAGAACGCATTGAAGGACTGACCTCTGCGGCATTGGTATTTGTTAATGCCTCTGTCGGGATGCTCATCGGAGGCGCGTATTTCGTTTACAGCATTATTTCAACCATCGCATTGCTGATTTTATTTCGATTTCTACGATCAAATAAATACCAAACCAAATTGCGCTCTTATCGCGTTTACATTCGGTGCAAAACATATTCTGATATCGAAACCACCCTCAAATTTATTCATCATTTGAATTGCAAAATCACCAACAAAAAAATTGAAAAAACCACAAATAAAATGGAGCTTACCGTTTCTTACCTCACCACCCCATTGGCCAACCATCGCATTTTATCAAAGCTCAATGGCTTAACCACCATTGACTCATTCAGTCAAACATAAATGCCTCCCATTTGCATTACATTGGGTGACCCGGCCGGCATCGGCCCAGAAGTCACATTCAAAGCCCTCAAAGCCATCCACTCGCATCCTGGAATTATTTTATTCATGCACGAACAATGTCACCCGGACAATCACCCAACGCTATCGGAATTTAATGGCCACATTGCGCCGGGGGAAATAAAAACCGTGCACATTGGCAAATCACTCACACCCACCGCTCAGCCCAACGACCCCATCAATGCTCAAATAGCGCATGAGGCATTAATTGAAGCTCTCAATTATTGCAAAATAAATAATTCAGCACTTGTAACAGCCCCCATTTCAAAGGCCGGTTTCCTAGCAGCAAAACTGCCATTTACGGGGCATACAACCCTGCTCAAAGATTATTTCAATGCACCCAATGCCAGCATGGCCTTTCATTCAAAAGACCTGAATGTCATCTTGAGCACCATCCACATTCCATTGAGTGATGTGGAAGCATCACTCACCCCAGAATTAATCACTGAAACGATTAAAAACGCCATCACCTTTGGTCAAACATTGGGAATAAAAAAACCTCGAATTGCAATTGCCGGCTTAAACCCGCATGCCAGTGAAAACGGCCAATTTGGATCATTTGAAAACAACACCTTAACCCCCATCATCCAATCATTATCATTTTCGAATGCGTCTATATCAGGGCCCATATCCCCAGATATTATTTTTAGGCAAGCCTATGACAAACAATGGGATATTGTGGTGGCCCACTACCATGATCAGGGATTGATTCCAGTTAAACTCTTGGCTTTTGATTCAGCCGTTAATGTGACCATTGGCCTGCCCATTTGTCGAACATCGCCCGATCATGGCACCGCCTATGATATTGCCGGAAAAGGAATTGCCAACCCCAGTGCCATGGCCTCAGCAATCAAATACGCCATCACATACGGATCATGAAACAGCACACCAAAACACTGGGTCAAGTGTTTTTAAATGACCAAAACATCATTCATAAAATCATTACCTTAGCGAACCCCTCGCCCAATAGTCCCATCATTGAAATAGGTTGCGGCAAAGGAATCCTAACGCAAGCATTAAGCGCCATTGGCCCGACCACCGTCATCGAAATTGATGAACGATGGATCGACTATGTGTCTAATTTAGGCTTAAAAAACATCACCTTTACTCACCAAGATGCATTGAGTGTTGATTATTCAACCTTGCCTGAAAAGGCCCCCATCATCGCCAATATTCCCTATCAAATCACATCACCTCTCATTGAAACATTGACCCATTATAAACATCACCTTGGCCCCATTACGATGATGATTCAAAAAGATGTCACCGATCGCTTACTTGCCAATAAAAATACCAAATCATACGGATCAATGACCATTTTTTGTAATCATCACTTTACAGTGAAAAAAGGATTTAATGTATCGAGAAACTGCTTTACCCCCGTGCCAAATGTGGACTCCAGTGTGATTCAGTTCATTGCCAAAGAAAATATATATTCGACATCCGATACCGCCTTATTTTTCGCCATGACCCGATCCTTTTTTTGGGGACGACGCAAAACCATGATGAATTGCCTCATGAATAGCCCACACATTCGTTGCGATGAGGCGATCAAAGGAAATGCAACACTGAATCAACACCTCAAACAGCGCGGCGAATCCCTAAGCCTCGAAGAGCATCAAGCGTTGTTTTCAATGATTCAATCCTACATTTCGCTACCAAATGAATGTTCAAACTAATTTTTTTTAGGTACCATAACAACTATGTACCATTTGAAGGCACCTTTTTTTAGACTGATACGTGGGTTTCGACTGGTTGCCATCATCCCCTTCGTCATCTTCATATCTAACTGTGTTTTGGTCAGTGCTCAACCACCATCCATGATGTTCATTGGGGATAGCTTAACCGCTGGCTTTCAGTTGGGAGTCACTGACGCCTACCCGGCCATT
>DBHX01000024.1 GCA_002296285.1 bacterium UBP8_UBA817 | reverse complement strand
CATCCACCATAACCAGGGAGGCCACGGTTGGGCAATATTGACACCACACCCGCAAGCCTTACAGTCTCTGCAACTTGTAGCGGGGTGCCAGTGTTTTTTACCGGTGATTTCCAATGGTCATTCACCTGATCAAGGCTTACCTGTTGGCCTTTTGCACGAACCCCCAAGCGAAACAAGATTTTTTGTGATTCTTTCGGGGTTACTTTTTTGCCCAACACTTCCAAATCGGAGGTTTTTGGGGCATCAACAGTTTCTTGAAACGCCAAGGCATCTTTAAAATACGATGTCCACGCGGTTTGATTAAATTTCTGATTGGTTTTATCGCTACTTTTTATTCGACGTTCATCTTTATAAACAGTTGTTGTTACCCCAGTTTGAGTTTTTTCCGTTTGATACTCGCCACGCTGGTCTCTTTTAAATCCTGTAAATACCTCATGCTTACCCCCAAAAAATTTTCGTGCGGCCTTTAAAAGCGAGTACATGTTCTGGGCCACTTGCCGGTGCGTGTCATTAAATGTTTTGGATGTTTGCGCCTGATGCACCGCTTGCCCAATGGCATTGAGTAAATCAGGGGTACTTTGATGCGTTGTTGACAGGTCAGTAAATGGTGCGCCCGCATCCACGCAAATGGCTTTCAAGGCTTTAAGTAATGTGTCCGGCTGATCTTTTTTTAAACCAAACGCCACTTGAATGGCCTGTTGGTTTAACTCTTTAAACTCAAGCTTAAGTTTTGAAGATGTACCTGTTGTTTTTTTTAAATTCGCAAACGGGGAATTTCCAGCCCGTGAAACAGAGTCCATAATACTCATTTGTTCCCAAAAACCATAAGTATTAAACATCGCGATCATCCCTTGTAAGGTGCGCCCTTTCCTTTTAGAATAAAAAAATCAGGAGGAACTCATGTCAAAGCGAATCGTTAACTTTAGTGCCGGCCCCGCCGCCATGCCCGAAGCTGTTTTAGAAGAAGCCAAGCATCAGTTGGTGAATTACAAAGAATCCGGCATGTCCATCATGGAAATGTCGCATCGATCCAAAGAATATGACGCGGTTCATGAATCGGCCATCCATAACATCAAACAACTGCTGTCCATTCCAGACAATTACACCGTCATGTTCCTGCAAGGGGGCGCATCGCATCAATTCGCCATGTTACCCATGAACTTTGCCCAAGGAAAATCCGTGGACGTCATCAACACCGGAAGCTGGACCAAAAAAGCCATTGGGGAACTCAAAAAAGGCTACCAATACCAGGTGATCGCTTCGAGTGAAGACGATAACTTCTTAAAATTACCGGATTTATCCTCCGTCAGATTTAATGACGATGCCGCCTACACTTACATGTGCTCAAACAACACCATATTTGGCACGCAATTCAAATCATTTCCAACCCAAACTCCGACGCCATTGGTGGCCGATATGTCATCGGACATTTTATCCAGAGAATTAAATATTGCTGATTTTGGTGTTATTTTTGCCGGTGCTCAAAAGAACATTGGCCCATCTGGGGTGACGTTGGTGATTATTCGCAATGCTCTATTGGATCAGTGCCCCAATGACATTCCTAACTTTTTTAATTACAAAACACATGCCGATGCCAATTCCCTCTACAACACCCCTCCCACCTTTGGTATTTACATGGCCAACTTGGTGTTTAAATACCTGCTAGACAACGGTGGGTTAAAGGCTCAAGAAAAACGCAATATTGATAAAGCCAAGGCCTTGTATGAGGCCATTGATTCAAGCGAATCTTTTTACTGCCCGGTGCCTGCCCAAGACCGATCACTGATGAATGTGGTGTTCCGACAAAAAGATCACGATGAAGCGTTTGAAAAGCAATTCATTGCCGATGCCAAAGCGGCTGGATTTGATGGCATAAAAGGGCATCGCAGTGTGGGTGGATTAAGAGCATCCATTTACAATGCGCAAACCCTCGATAATATTGAACGATTTGCATCGTTCATGCATGAATTCAACTTGGTCACCAACGCCAGATCATAAATTGTCATCAAAGAAATGGGGGGGAATATTGATGGCATTTAAATATTATAGGGTGTGCTTAATGAGCGGCCATTGCCGGAGTGTTTTTCGCATTGCATAACACCAATCGGCCCATTCAAATGCCACCCCACCCATGGTGTTTGGGGTCCCTAAAAACGAGTGCAGGGGAGCATCTTTGATGGGCAAGATTCGCATGCGAGGCACCCGTTTAAACCGCGTAATGTAGCGCCTTTCTTCCCGATTAAATGCCTTCGGGCAATATAAGATCAGGCCAAACACATTCAATTCATCCACCAAATCATAAAATTCTGGAAGCTCGGCCATATTCATTTGCAAGATGGGAAAGACACAGGTGGTGCGAATGTTAAATGTTTTCACATGCCATTTAAATTCCTCAAAAAATTCGCGGCCACAGCGATGATTAAACTCACTATGGTCAGGTGCGGGGCACCAGACCATGAGTTCATCCACGCATTCGGTCAAAATGTCTGGGCGGATCTGATCCACCCGGTGAGTGAACCATAATCGCCGAAATAGCCCCTTCGATTTGGCCAATATCAATTGATCCATGAGCCGTTGATCCATGACGGTTGCGCTGATATTTAAAATATCGCCTGTTTTGGCGAGCTGAATCACAGAATCTGGTAATTGGCCAACGGGCTCACTTTTCTGACAAACAACACAGGATGTGTCACACCGAGGCCCATAAAACCAATGGTGTTGTTGAAAGTATCGCAAATGAAACATGGCTTATTTTACCATATGAACATCTAGAATTTTAAGTCGGGTTCGTTTATACTGAAACCTATGAAATTTACTTGGAATAACCGTCAAACTTGTGCTGAAATAACTGAACAAAATGTAAACGACACCGTCTGTGTTGCGGGTTGGGTGGACACCACTCGGGATCATGGGCATTTGCTCTTCATTCACCTACGCGACCGCTCTGGCACCTTGCAAATTGTGTGCGATGAAAATAAGAATCAAGGACTGTATAAACAGTCAAAAACACTGCGATCTGAATTTGTAGTAAACGTTACCGGAACCATTCAGATGAGATCGCCTGAAACCATCAATAGCTCAATGAATTCTGGCACCATTGAATTGATTGCCGAGGAGTTGGAGATTCTAAGTGAAGCCAAAACACCGCCCTTTATGGTGTCTGAAAAAGCCACTGAAAAAATGGATTTAACTGTGGATGAGGACATCCGCCTCACCTACCGATACTTGGACCTTCGCCGTCAAACCATGCAACGAAACATCATTGGTCGAAGCAAGATTATCAATGCCATGCGAGACACACTCAATCATGCGGGGTTTCTGGATATTGAAACGCCCTTTTTAACCAAAAGTACACCGGAGGGTGCCCGGGATTACTTGGTGCCATCTCGAACTCATAAAAACAAATGCTTCGCCCTCCCCCAATCACCTCAACTATTTAAGCAAATGCTCATGATGAGTGGCTTTGAACGGTATTATCAAGTGGCACGTTGTTTTCGCGATGAAGACCTTCGCCCCAATCGCCAACCAGAATTTACCCAATTGGACTTGGAAGCATCCTTTGTCAATGAAACCGACGTCATGACGGTTACAGAATCATTGATTCAAGCGGCGTTTGCATCCAACGGGTTAACCATTGAGACCCCGTTTAAGCACATCAAATATCAGGATGCCATGAATACCTATGGGTCTGATGCGCCAGATTGTCGTTATGACATGACATTCGGTGATGTCACAGAAACGTTTAAAAACTGTGGATACAAAATTTTTAATTCCATCGCAAATGCCGGTGGTGCCATCAAAGGATTTGCTATTCCAGGACTTGCCAATGAGCTGAGCAAGAACATGCTTCAAAATGATTTGGCCGGAAAGTCCATTCAATCCTGTGGCGGGAAGGGCCTGACCTGGATGAAGGTATTGGACAACAATGAATTTGAATCCAATATTGTGCAATTTTTTACCAATGAAGAACTCATGGCCGCGCGTGAAGCGGTCAATGGCAATGTCGGCGATGTGATGGTATTTGTGGCGGATGGGTCATTGGCCACAGTCAATGAGGTATTGGGTCGGTTTAGGGTATTGGTCGCCGAGCGATTCAACTTAATTCCAGAGGGTGTTTACAGTGCTTGCTGGGTCACAGACTTCCCATTATTTGAGCTTAATGATGGGCAATTAACCAGCCCCCATCACCCATTCACTCAGCCAACCGAACCCGTTCACGATGGCATGAGCCAAGAACAATTACTCAACATGACCACCCGAGCTTATGATGTGGTGATCAATGGCCAGGAAGTCGGTGGTGGAAGCATTCGTATTCATGATTCCAAACAACAAGCCATGATATTTAAATTATTAAACTTATCGGAAGACGAAATTGAGCAGAAGTTTGGATTCTTTGTTGATGCACTAACATACGGCACCCCACCCCACGGTGGATTGGCCATTGGCATCGATCGACTGGTATCCATCATATTAAATACCCCATCGATTCGCGATGTGATTGCCTTCCCTAAAAACCGGGTGGCGTATTGCCCACTCACCAAAGCGCCCAGCTTGGTGGATGAGGCGCAACTGGATGACCTTAATATTCAACACAAAACACCCATTGAAGAACTCATTGGCGGGTAATGCGACATTACCTGCCCCAGTTTCGCTGGACGCTGGTCCCCTATCGATTCAAATTTTGGGTGGCCATTATTGCAAGTGTTCTCAATAAAATATTGGATTTAATGCCACCATTATTGGTGGCTTGGGTCATCGATACCGTTGAAGGTAGCACCCCCGAATGGATCACCGCCATTTTGCCCAATAATTCGGCGTGGACCGTGGCCATATTTTTATCGGTCCTGGGGGCACTGATCTTCTTATTTGAAAGCATCACGCAATGGGTCTATCAACGTCAATTTCAAACCACCGCGCAACATGTGCAACACGACATTCGTTGCCACACCTATCAACATTTGCAGCACCATGACATGGCATTTTTTGAAAATATTCGATTGGGACAACTGATTGCCATTGTCAATGATGATGTCAATCAAATGGAGCGTTTTTTAAACTCGATATTTAACGAACTGATTCAATTGGTGGTCTTATGCAGTTTTGTGCTATTTGTCATGGCCAGCACCTGTTGGCAACTGGCTCTATTTTCACTAATTCCAGTGCCCATCGTTATTATAGGGAGCATCATTTATCAACACTGCATTTCACCGTACTATCAAACCATTCGGCACTTTGTTGGTGAACTGGTGGCTCGATTGGAAAACAATTTATCGGGCATTGCGGTTATTAAAAGTTTTGCGGCTGAACCATTCGAACTCAATCGTGTAAAAAAGGCATCCATGGATTATCGAGATGCCAATATTCAGGCCATTCAGATCAGCACTTTGTATGTTCCCATCATTCGCATGGTGATTGCATTTGGTTTTTCTGGGGTTTTATTGCTGGGCAGTTATTGGGTTCTGACCGATCAAGGCATCATTAGCATTGGTGAGTTGGTGCTATTCTCAATGATGATTCAACGGTTGTTGTGGCCATTAACCCGGCTTGGCACAATATTCGATGAATATGAACGCGCCAATGCCTCGGCCAAACGATTAAGCAATTTATTGGCGAATGAACCCACCATTTCGTCCCCCCCCATCGGCGTCACCCTCAATCAACATAATTCACGCATTGAATTTAAAGATGTTCACTTTGGCTATGATTCGAGTCAAAATATATTAAATGGTCTCAACTTGTCCATTGAGCATGGGCAAACCGTTGGATTGGCTGGTTTTACTGGTGCTGGAAAATCCACCATCATCAAATGCTTACTGCGTCTTTATGACATTCAATCTGGGGATATTACCATCAATGATCATAGCATTACGGCCATCCAACTTAAAGATCTACGGCAACATATGGCCTTGGTCAGTCAAGACATTTACCTGTTTCATGGCACCATCAAAGAAAACATTGCGTATGGCTTGGATGATGCCATGGATGATGCGGCCATTCATCATGCGGCGAAAATGGCAGAATTGCATGCCTTCATAGAATCTTGTCCAAATGGCTACGATAGCATCATTGGCGAAAATGGGGTGAAGCTATCGGGTGGGCAACGCCAACGTTTAAGTATCGCCCGGGCCATTTTAAAAGATGCCCCCATCATGATATTTGATGAGGCCACCAGTTCCGTTGACACTGAAACGGAACGGGCCATAAAACAAAACTTGGCCCAATTAACCCAAGGAAAAACAGCGTTGATTATTGCGCATCGGTTATCCACCATCCGTCATGCCGATGCCATTCATGTTTTAAAAAATGGCAAACTTACAGAATCTGGCAATCACGATGACCTCATTAACAAACGCGGCGATTATTACGATTTATGGACCATCCAAACGGGAGACTTTTAATCCAAGACCCCATTCCAGTGAACCCCTCGATACTGATTCCATTTTAGACTCAGTGGTTGTGTTCGTAACTGATCCACCTTAAATCGGGAAATAAAATGAAATCTTGGCACAATGATGTCGGTATAGCCGTCCGCATCAATGTCATCAACCACTGGGGTTGCGAATCCACCCGAATCCAGTGGCTCTGAATGAATTTCTTTTAAATCATTGCCTAAAACCAACAAACGAGGCTGCCGGGTTGTGCAAGTGATCAGTACAATATCATCCAAATAATCGCCATCAATATCGGCAATGATGGGTGAGGAGGCCCCATTGCAAAACCCGATCTTTTGACGAAATATTTCCTTGCCGGTTTGACCGTCCAAAATATACAGAGATGCGGACTCATATTTTGGCCAAACTCCTCGAGAAAATACCGCCACAATATCAATGGTGGATTTATCTTTGAATTTAATTGGTGCAACCGAAGAATAAGATTCATATTCAGACCCAATATTGGCTTGCCATATCACGTCCCCTGTAATCGCATTTAATTGGTACACAGCCCCACCCATCGTGCTTACAGAGACTTTTGGCACGTCATTTTCAATATGAAGCATGGGTGATGATAACACACCTTTATCCGGTGACTCCACCAACCACTTTAATTCCCCGGTTTCAAGATTACTCGATTGCATGTACCCATTCTTACGCTCACCCCCCGACCCATAAATAATGAGGTGTTCATTATTATGTTTAAAATAAATGGGAACACTCCAGCTTTCACGGTTCATGGGCACGCGAAAATGATTTAAAACCTTTCCAGATCCAGACGATACGACATAAACTCGCCCACCCGGCCCTTCTTGATTCAAAAATAGTTTTGACAAAACAACATCAAATGAATAATAAACAAACATGTCACGATCAATCTCTTTAACTTCACAGTCATCCCCCTGACATAATCGAAGACTAAATGTTTTATCTGTGCTATTGTCCAATAACGTTTTGATGGCCTTTACAATACGATCTTTGTTGTATCGATCAACAATCTGCTCGCCCGTTCTCTCATTATAAACCCGCACATGATTGGTGTTGTTTGCCAAGCCACCTTGAATCAAAACAAAATCGCGAATCCCATCCCCATCCAAATCAGGAATGGGTGTGGGAGAATTAAAATTACACGGTAGAAATTCAACCTCAGGATTCTTTTCAGAAAGTTTCCACAAAAATTCACCGTTTTTACCATTGAGCATGTAGACATCAATAAATCGACCGGATGCCGTCGTATCCATGATCCCGTCTTTATTGATATCCACTAAAAACGGGGTGCCATACGCCGATTCTGGAACAATGGTGGACCAAATAATCTCACCGGTCTTCCCATCAATGGCATTCACGGCGGATTCATCTTTTTTGGACCATTCAAATCCTGACCCAATAATGATATCTTTGATACTATCATTGTTAATATCCACCAATCGTGGCGAACCAACACCGGCTTGTGGCAACTGCTTGGTCCAATAATGAATTACCAATGGTAAGATTGATTTTGACTTTAATAAATAAACAAAAGCACCAACCACACAAAAAAAGATGATGAGTAACGCTTTAGTGCTTAACCAGTTCTTGTTCAGTTTATCGGATTGATTTTTCTTTGATATACTCACGATTCATTCGAGCAATGTTCTCGACTTTAATTTCTTTTGGACATGCGGCTTGGCATTGATACGCATTGGAACAACCACCAAAGCCCTCTTTATCCATTTGATCAACCATTTGAACGACTCGTTTTTTCTCGGCATGCCCTTGAGGTAGCAATACCAAATGAGACACCTTTGCTGACACAAACAATGACGCTGATGCATTCGGACATGCGGCAACACAGGCTGAACAACCGATGCAGGCTGCGGCATCAAATGAAGCATCTGCTTTCTTTTTTTCGATCGGAGTATCATTGGCTTCTGGCGCACTTCCGGTTTTTACCGAAATGTATCCACCTTTGGCAATAATTCGATCAAAGGCTGTTCGATCAATGACTAAATCCTGAATCACAGGCAATGATTTGGCTCTAAATGGTTCAATAACAACCGTATCACCATCATTAAATGATCGCATGTGAAGCTGACATAATGTCACGCCAGACACTGGGCCATGAGCGACGCCATTCACCATTGCCCCACAGGATCCACAAATGCCCTCACGGCAATCATGATCAAAGGCAATCGGGGTTTGATTATTTAATGTTAAGGTATCGTTTATGACGTCCAACATTTCTAAAAAGGACATGTTTTCATTGATATCTTTGGCTTTGTAAATTTCAAAATGACCTTTATCTTCAGCGTTTTTTTGGCGCCAAACTTTTAAGGTTAGTGTGATTGTTTTATCTTCTGCCATTACTTATAGCTCCTTTGTGATAATGGAACATCCTTAAATGTTAAATCTTCCGTATTAAGTTTTGCTTTTTTTCCTTCATTGTATTCCCAGCCGGACACAAAACAGAAATCGTCATCATTACGAAGGGCCTCCCCTTCTTTGGTTTGATGTTCCGTTCTGAAATGCCCACCACAAGACTCTTCTCTGTGCAATGCATCTTGGCACATCAGTTCACCAAATTCCAAGAAATCCGCCACACGACCGGCTTTTTCCAATGTTTGGTTGAATTGACCATCACCGGTCACGTTCACATTATCCCAAAACTCGTCACGAATTTCAGGAATGCGTTTCAACGCCTCCTCAAGCCCAGCCTTATCTCTTGCCATTCCACATTTATCCCAAACCAATAACCCAAGTTCTCTGTGAAAGTGGTCCACTGTTTTCGACCCCTTGATATTGACCAGCTGATTAATCTTTTCTTGAACATTATTTAATGCTTCATCAAATTCAGGGGCATCTGTGGTTACTTTTCCTAAATCATTGGATCCAAAATAATGACCAATGGTGTTTGGAATAATAAAATAGCCATCGGACAAGCCTTGCATCAATGCCGATGCACCCAATCGGTTGGCTCCGTGATCAGAAAAATTGGCTTCGCCCAACACATGCAAGCCAGGGATGGTACTTTCGAGATTGTAATCCACCCAAAGACCACCCATGGTATAGTGAACCGCAGGATAAATCATCATTGGAGACTCATAAGGGTTGGTTCCCGTAATTTGTTGGTACATATCAAATAAGTTACCGTACCGCGCTTCAATGGTATCTTTACCCAAACGCTTAATGGAATCAGCAAAGTCCAAATAAACCGCTAGGCCACCATTGATGCCTTTACCTAAGTCGGTTTGTTCTTTGGCATTTCTTGATGCCAAATCACGAGGAACCAAGTTCCCAAAACTAGGGTATTTTCTTTCTAAATAATAATCACGTTCATCTTCTGGAATGTCTTTTGCTGGACGATGATCCCCCACAGCATTGGGCACCCATACGCGACCGTCATTTCTTAAACTTTCACTCATTAGCGTTAGCTTGGATTGATAATCCCCTTTAACTGGAATGCAAGTGGGATGAATTTGTGTGTAACAAGGATTCGCAAAATAAGCGCCTTTCTTATGGGCTCGCCATGTTGAGGTAACATTGCATGCCATGGCATTGGTAGATAAATAAAACACATTGCCATACCCACCGGTAGCTAAAACGACCGCATCTGCCGCATGCTTTTCAAGTTCCCCCGTCAACAAATTACGAACAATAATACCACGAGCTTTGCCATCAACCACGACCAAATCCATCATTTCGGCGCGTGTATGAAGGGTTACCGTTTTGGCTTCAACTTCTTTCATCATGGCTTGGTAAGCGCCCAACAGTAATTGTTGACCCGTTTGACCTTTTGCATAAAATGTCCGGGAGACCTGAGCGCCACCAAATGATCGGTTATCAAGTAGTCCGCCATACTCTCTCGCAAAAGGAACGCCTTGAGCCACACAATGGTCAATAATTTTTACTGAATTTTCAGCCAAGCGATGCACATTGGCCTCTCTAGCTCGAAAGTCCCCACCCTTGACCGTGTCAAAAAATAATCGCTGAACACTATCACCATCGTTGCAATAGTTTTTTGCGGCATTGATGCCACCTTGCGCCGCAATGCTGTGAGCACGCCTGGCCGATTCGTGATAGGTAAATGTGTGAACATTGTAGCCAAGCTCACCCAAGCTGGCCGATGCAGACGCTCCTGCCAAACCCGTGCCAACAACAATGATTTTTAACTTACGTTTGTTGGCAGGGTTTACCAACTTCATATCGAATTTATGCTTTTCCCATTTTTCTGAGACTGGTCCTGATGGTTCGTTTGATTTTAATTTTGCCATATTTATTTCCTAAAAATTCATCATAATGTAGACTGGAATGGAACTGTAACCCAACGTTATCGCAACACCCAATACTTTACTTGCCAATACCAATCGCGGTTGATTTTTTTCTGACATTAACCCGAATGTTTGAAATACACTTTGAAACGCATGGTACATGTGTAGGCCAACACTTGCCATTGAAATGATGTACAATACCGCATGAATTGGATCTTTTAAAGTGTTAATCACCAACCCATACAAGCCATAATCAATGCCTTGAATAATCCCCACTTTGTCCGCCAATGAAAAATCCAATAAATGGAAGATTATATAAATCAGAATAATGGATCCAGACAATGGCATCAACTGAGTTGCCAAAGAGCTTTCAGACCGATGATTTTGGTATTTGTAATACCGATTAACACGAGCTTTTCGGTTGGTGATTACCAAATTAATCGTGAATCCCATGTGCAATAAAAATGATGCCAAGATTCCGGCTCTCATCATCCACAATAAAGCCCCAAGATCGTGTAAAAATTTAGCGTAACCATTAAAAGCCTCTGGGCCTTTATAGATTAAAAAATTACCGGAGAGGTGTGCTAACACAAACCCAACCATTGCGAGGCCAGTGATTCCAACAATTTGTTTTTTCTGAATGGTTGATAATTTTAACATGACTCCTCCTAAACTGCTGTTAGAATCTTATCACAAAGTTCTCTAACATCGTTTGCAGATTTGTGAAGGGCATCATTGCTTTCATCTCTTAGCTCAATCTCAATAATTTTTTCAACGCCATTTTTATTTAAAATAACGGGCACACCACAATACACATCATTCAAGCCATACTCTCCGTTTACATAAGCACAGGCAGGAACCAAGCGATTTGAATCCAATAAAATGGCTTCGGCCATGGCCACAGCTGATGCGGATGGGGCATAATAAGCCGACCCAGTTTTTAGATATTTCACAATCTCAGCCCCACCATGTTTGGTACGTTCATTGATCTTTTCAATGGTTTCTTTACTCAATAATTGTTCAATAGGAATTCCATTCACCGTGGAATATTCAGGAACAGGCACCATGGAATCACCATGGCCACCCAATACCATGGCACGCACATCTTTGATTGAGCATTTGGCTTCTTCAGCAATAAAACACGCGTAACGAGATGAGTCCAACACCCCGGCCATGCCCACGACGCGCTCAGCTGGCAATCCTGATTTTTTCCAAGCTAAAAAGGTCATGGCATCCAAAGGATTGGAAACAATGACATATACGGCATTTGGTGATCTTTCAACTGTTTGCTCAACAACACTGGTCACAATTTTGGCATTGGTCGCCAACAAATCATCCCGTGACATGCCAGGTTTACGTGCAATGCCAGCCGTAACAATAATAACGTCAGAATCATTTGTTTCCTCGTAGGTTTCAGATCCAATAATTTTGGTATCAAACCCTTCGGTTGCCGCGGATTGCATCATATCAAGGGCTTTTCCTTTCGCAAACCCTTCAACAATATCCACCAAGACCACATCGGCCAGTTGTTTTTCTACAATTCGCTGAGCTGCCGTTGCGCCCACATTGCCCGCACCTACGACGGTAATTTTTTGTCGTGCCATTTTAATCTCCTTCAAGAATATAGTTATTACCCACTAATACTAACGAATTATTTATTTATTCGCAATTTGTTATATCCAAACATCAAAATACTCAGCCCCATTCAAATCAACATAAATGACGATGCCCGATGGGGGGCGGCGAGCCAAGTATTACTTTGTACCATTGAAGATATTCATGCAACTTGAGAATTGTTGCACATGGTTCATACCCGCTCTATTTGAGCAATGTTGCCCCTTGGGCAGACATAAAATAAGAGCTTCATTAAACGTTACATAATCTTGCTAAAAATTAAGATCTTTTATTTCTTTAATAGATTTGGCAACACCTTTTCGCATGACCGGCCAATGACATAACCGCCCATTCCAATTTGCAACAATGTCCATGCCTGAGGCGCCAGTGGGGTGCGCAATAAGCCAAACGCATCACATACCACCAACACCAAAAAAGTTAACATGCTGATGGGCCGCCAATTTCGCTGCAGCCATGACTGGCCATTGGCCTCTGAGTTTATGATGGTTGATTTGGCTTGAACCATTTCTTTTTCATAATCCAAGACTTTGATTTAAATATCGGATTGAACTTTGGCCATTTCTTTTTTTATTTTAAATTTCTCTTCTTCACTGGTGTGAAGGTCATCGATCATATTGGTTATCGGCTTAAATAGTTCACCGACCATTTGTGTTATTGGCATGGCATTCTCCTTTTCCCTGTCAAAATTATAATAATGATCAAACCAAAAATTCAACCAATTATTATGAACTTTAATTAGTTTCATTTATGATGTAACCATGAATTATTTACTAATTATTGCCTTATTTAGTTTAACTACCTTTGCTCATTCAGGAGCCCCACCCAAAAGCTTTGGATTTATGGAAGGAATGACTCATCCCGTTGTAAGCCTCGATCATTTATTGGCCATGCTTTGTGTGGGCATGATTAGCTCCCGAATTGGTGGAAAGGCAATATGGCAAGTGCCATCGTGCTTTGTTCTTATCATGGCTCTTGGTTGTGTGATTGGATTTTATGGTACAATCAACTTATTAATTGAGCCCATTATCTCATTGTCCGTCATTGTGTTTGGCGTCCTATTTTTAGTCCCGCGTTTTTTAACCCTTACAGCCACATTTGTTACTGTTGGATTATTTGCACTGGTTCATGGGGTTGCTCATGGTATAGAAATGCCCATTTTTGTATTGCCTGAAATCTACATTGCAGGATTTATGATATCAACAATCGCGATTCATATTGCGGGTGTTGGCATTGGCGAACTGATTAATAAACTTCCAAAAGCCGTGCGCATCACCCAAATGACGGGTGGGTTACTCATCATTTCTGGAACCGTCTTATTGATAAACGCTGTTTAATGGATTAAATTCAATATATTTTCCGGTGGCCGGCCAATGACGGCTTGATCACCGTTTAACAAAATCGGGCGTTCCAATAGAATGGGGGCCTTCTCAATAATGTCGGACCATTCCTCAATAGAGAACTCATCGGTTCCAAGGTTTTTGTATTCGGCCTCCCCTTTTCGAACAAACTCACTTGGGTGCATGCCCAAAGCTTTGGACAACGCCACCACCTCATCGGCGTCAATGCCATCCTTTAAATACAATTTAATGGCAACATCAATGTTTCTTTCTTGCAATAAGGCCAATGCTTGTCGGCTTTTACTGCAATGCGGGTTATGGTATAGAATCATGGACTCAGTTTACTTTTTTTGTGTTGAAAATGAAAGACCCACACTGATTTCATATTATAACCACCATCAACTAAACCTGTGCTTCTCGTGGTTTACAATTTGAACTAAAACTCACTTCGGAATCGTATTAACGATCCATTATGTTGAAAAAGT
>DBHX01000037.1:47978-48171 GCA_002296285.1 bacterium UBP8_UBA817 | reverse complement strand
GCGCATAACGAATAAGGTAAAAAAGAGAGTAAAAATTGATAAGATGGGGAGTTTTTAGAGAAGGGCGCATATCGACAGATATGAAACCGAATCTAAAATTGCCGAGATTAGCAATTTTTACCTCTTTTTTGGTACCGAAGGCCGGAATCGAACCGGCACGGACATTGCTCCATTGGTGTTTGAGACCAACGCG
>DBHX01000037.1:24015-47639 GCA_002296285.1 bacterium UBP8_UBA817 | reverse complement strand
GCGTCTACCAATTCCGCCACTTCGGCAACAATATAATGACAATATATCATGCTGAAAAACATCTGACAAAATGAATCAATGATTTTTTAAAAATTCAATTCAGTGGTCGCAATTAGAGGAATACGTTATTATGATCAAATGAAAAAAGAGAAAATATGGAAATACCACTCATTTAAAGATGATGAGATTGAGGTTATTTCAGACGAACTAAACACAACAAAGATTTTATCAAAAATTTTAAATACCGCTGGATTTGATAAGAATAATTTAGATACGATTGATCGGTTTATTAATCCAAAAATGGAAGAAATTCTTCGTTATGAAGGGGTATCTTCAGAGGAAGAGCTGAATAAATCATTCGAACGGGTCAAGCGCGCCATAAAAAATAAAGAGAAAGTGATTGTCAATGGGGATCCAGATGCGGATGGAATTTCAGGAACCACCATTTTAACCACAGGTTTGCGGCAATTGGGTTTGGATGTTAACTATGGATTTCCAATACGATCAAGAGAAGGCCATGGATTACAACTAAGAATTATCCAAGAAGCCATTGAACAGGGCGTTAGCTTAATTGTGAGCACCGATTGTGGTACCAAAGATGTGGAAGCCGTTGATTATGCCAATGAGCATAACATTGATGTGATTATTACAGACCATCATATTTTGGGTCGGAAACTTCCCAATGCAACCGCAATAATAAACCCTTACATGAATCAAGATCCGGAATTAAATGAGTTTAAATACATCTCAGGATCATTTGTGTCATTCAAGTGGATCATGGGACTAAAAGATTATTTGGATGTCACATTTCCAAAACAAATATTTGAAATTCTGGTGATTTGTTCAAGTTTGGGTGTGCTATCTGATCGAGTCAGTTTAAAAAAACCGATGAACCGGGCGATGGTAAAGTTAGGCATTGATTATTTGAATGCAACCAAGCTCGAAGGGGTAAAGGCATTAAAAGCAATTAGTATTCCAACCCGATCTTTTTTAAGAGCGCGAGACATTAGTCGTACAATAGCTCCAAGAATGAATGCCCCAGGTCGAATTGGAGACCCTGAGTTAGGAATCCCAGATTCTAGCATTATCGTGGACTTACTCATGTCTGGGTTAAAAGTTGGTCCAAAATCCAATATTAAAGATTTTATTCAAAAATACAAACGCTTATTGCATCAAGACAATTTAATCAAAACAGGATTGGATGTTGAAGACCAAGTGGATTTGGTGGATGAAGTCAACGATAAAAGAAAGCGCATGACGGAAGAGATTGAAACCAAGATTGAGCATATGTTAGAGGGCCTAAACGTTGATGCGGAAAAGATTTTAATCATCAAGGGAGACAATTGGAACAGTGGGGTGATTGGAATTGATGCCGATCGCTTAAGGGATCGATTTGTTTTGCCAGCGATAATTATGACCACGTTAGAGGGGAGTGACTTTATTAAGGGATCGGTTCGAAGCATTCCAACCATTAATATGTATGAAGTCATGGAAAAAACTCAATTTAAATTTGAGGAAAAACATGGGCGAAATCCATATCAAATCGAAGTAGAAACATTGATTGGTAAGAGAAAAGTAAATGCCTTTGGTGGGCATGCTCAGGCCTGTGGGTTTTCCATGAGTGCGGATGATATTGAAGAATGGGAAAAAATTCTCAGAGAGGAAATGAATCAATTAAAACCTGAGCAGTATGATTTTTCTTATAAAATCATTAAAGACCTTCGATTTTATGACATTAATCATAAATTACTTCATGAATTAGATCGGTTATCTCCGTATGGGGAAGGGTTTGATTTTCCCATTTTTTGTTTGAAAAATGCAAGGGTAACGGATTCTCCTCGACCTTTTGGAAATCGAATGCAAAAAGATAGAACCCCGCATGTTGAGTTTAAAATTGTGATTAAACAAAATAATGAAAGTAATCATGATGCTAAAAAGTCAAGGTTTTTAAAAGCAACGGCTTTTGGGTTATGGGAAAAGTATCAAACATTGGTGTTTGATAAGCCTGAACAAAAAATAGACATTATATTTACTCTGGATTACCCTCATAAAAGAGGCGGAAAACGCCCATTTCCACATTTGATGGTATTGGATATTAAATCAAGCAAATAAGGAATCGCTGAAAAATACAAATATTAGAAAATGATATGATCAGTTATTTTGTTTGCGCCAAGATCTTTTTTTGATTCAGAAGATGGTCTTTTAACGTCAGTGAAAACACATGTTCACCACTGCCATCATTTTTAGCAACAAAATATAAGTAGGGTGTTTTCTCTGGGTTTAATGCGGCGCGAAATGCCCGTTTACCTGGAGACGCAATCGGTGCAGGGGGCAAGCCTTTATTTTGATAGGTATTATATGGCGATTTATACTTTAGGTCGTTATAGGTTAATGATTTTTTTCGAGGTTGTCCCATGGCATACCCCACCGTTGGGCACGATGCCAAATACATTTTTTTTCTAAGGCGGTTATGAAATACGCCAGATATTGTGGCCATTTCGTTGATGGTTCCAGCTTCTTTTTCAATAATTGATGCAAGGATGAGGGTATCATAAAACGAGAGTTTAGGGTTTTTTTTGGCGTTGTACTCGTTAACGAAAACTTGGTTAAATCGCTTAATGAATGCTTTGTAGACCATGCTATTCGATGAGTATTTTGTGAAATAATAGGTGTCTGGAAACAAGATGCCCTCAAATGATGATAGGGTTTTGTTTGAAAGCAAAGCATTAATTTTGGAGGGCGGTTGTTTTGACACATAACGTAAAAACGTTGTTGCATCCTTAATTATTTTTTTATCGACAAGTTTATTTGCAATTTCTTGAATGGTGTAGCCTTCGGGAATAGTAACGGAAACATAGAGTTGCTTTTTACCAATTAAAATATCTGAAATTTCCTTATACGGGGCATCTTGAGGAATGTCAAATTCACCAGAGTGAAGCTGAGTGCTTAAATTATTGGTTCTTAAATACAAATAGAAAAGACGAGAACTTTTGATGATTTCTTTTTGCTTTAAGTGTTCAGCGACCCACTTTGCATTTGAACCAACGGGAATGGTTATGGGTATTGAGTAAATCGGAACAATGAAAAAGATAAAAATAAATAGTAGCTTCATAATAAGTTTGGTGGGCGATACTGGAATCGAACCAGTGACCTCTAGCATGTCAAGCTAACGCTCTAACCAACTGAGCTAACCGCCCGTCTTTGTATTATATTTTGTTTGTGAGATGGTGACAAATAAATAGAAGAAAATACACGCAGATTGAAAAAGAATGGCCAATATTTTATACTTAATGCCACGAAAGACAATATAGGGAGCATAAATTATGAGATCCATCATATTATGTGGTTTAATCTTAATTTCAACAACATTAAATTATGCCCAAACCACAACGACAACCACAACAACGGATGGCAGTACAGAAACATCAAACTCGCCAATCGTTACAGAAAAGGAAGCCGCCCCACAACAGGCATCCAAAAAAAGCGCATCAAAATTTCGTTTGAGTATGCTTGGAGGGCCTGCATTTCCTAATAATTTTGAAACATCCTATGAAATGAAATTTCAAGGGAATTACAATCAACAAAACAATTGGGTGATGGATTTGACAAGCATTCCTGATAAAGACAATATGTCATTTGGGTATGGCCTTGAACTGTATATCCCTGCCAACGAACGGTTTGGTTTTTCTATCGGGTACAAAGCATTAAGTGAAGTCAAAGGGTATGATATTGAGGTTTCTTCAATGGGGCAATCAAACCATGGTCCCATAGCAAATGGGACGTACATAGCGAGTCAGCTGTCGTTGCTTTATGCCAATTTGCAGTTAAATCTATCTGAGGCATTCCATGTTTATGGTGGGGTGAACATGTCATCTGGTACACTAGAATTGGCAAGTGATCAATTCAACCAAAGTGTTTCCATGGACTTGGAAGGGGCAATGGGATTTCAGATTGGGGCGGGGTTTAACCTGACCAATAATTTGGCCTTATATGTTCAGTATGATCAATTGCAATTTTCACCAGATGAAAACAATGATTTCGTTAAGACCTTATTGGAAGCCTCTTTTTCACAAGTCGGTTTATCCCCTACGTTTGAGCTTGCGGAAAATTATTCAACGTCTGTTGTTCAAGCAGGGATTCGTCTTGATCTTGTTTTCTAGCACCCGATTCAAGAGGAAGGCAATATTGAAGAAAATTGGCCAGAAAGATTAATGAGGCTATTATGAGGATTGCCCCCCTCAGTATGAATCATTTATATATACCCCATATCGGGAAGCGTTAAACATTTAATTTTCTTTAGGCACAAAAAGACGAATAAAGGCTAGTTCTTCATAATTTTGAGTACTATAATAAATACATGAGTTCAATTCCAAATGGGCCAGGAGATTTTGGCGATATTTTAAATAATAAAATCAATGAATTGAAGCCAATAAATGGTGTCAATACTCAAGACACCAATCAAATAAAAAAGTTGGATGCTTTAAAACAATTTCAAAATATTCAAACCAAACTTGTGCAGCAGGGGGAATTATCGGTGCCCGATGCCCGGCAATTAACGCAACTCATTGGTTCAAATAAATTGCCAGATTTTAATTCAACCATGGTGAGTATGATCTTGAATTTGAAAAACTCGGTTCTCGATGCAGTCATGATGGATTTATTGTCCATATTAAGCACTGAATTGGGTGGGGATGTTGGCATTGATATTTCTTTTTTAAATCAATTAATAACAAAAATGGAAGTGGTCGCTAGAGAAAGTTTAAATCCAGAGTATTCAAAAGCGCTTCAAACCATCTTATCAAATAATATTGGTCAGATAAAAAATGAGTCTTTAAAATCAACCATTCAGCAGGTTCTTCAAGGGATTAATCAGTTGGATGTTTCTCAAAACTTAGATATTGGCGTCTCTCCAAAACAAGTATCCGATCTTTCATCGGTTCCAAAATCATCAAATTTGGATGTCCTAGGCGCATCGAATGCCGTTAATCTTTCAGGATTGGATGGTGTTGATGAAATGGTATTTGATAAAAATACGGTTAGGAATAAATCAAACTCAATTAAAATTGAGCTGGGTCCTCAGGGTGGCGTCACGGCAGATATCGCCCTTCAGAGCGATGAAAAAACGGTTGGTCATGCCAAAGCCTTTGGCACCTTGAATAACATGGACTTGGTGAAGCAATTGAATCCGTTTATTTCAGCCATTATTCAAATTGCAAATATTCAGCCGCTATTTGTAATTTCATCGGTAGTGTCTCAGATGTTGGTTCAAATGGGTCGGTTATCTGAGGATGCTAATCTATTTAAAGTAGCTATCGTGACCGATAATGTGGCCGCATTAATGGAAATTGATCCTCAGGATTACATTCGAAAAGTCCAGGTCGCTGAAGACTCTCATTATGCCATTTACGAGGAATACAAGCGGTTGTATGAAGAGGGGTATCATTTTATTATTTCACTCCATTTGAATCGGAATTTGAAAAAAACATACAAGGCCGCTTTGGCAGCCAAAGAACACATTGATGAGCAAAATATCCCTGATTTAGACATTCATGTGTATAATACCAATGCCAATGGGGTTGGTTTAGGCCTAATGATTTATGAATTGGTCGATGCCATAAAAAACAATTATTCACCCGTTGAAGTCAATAAATTAGCCCAACAATTGGTCCGTTCTTATCGCCATTGGGTGTGCCCATTGGAATTTGATTTTGTGAAAAATCATCAATGGGTGATGGACTTGGCGGATACACAAAAGAAAGTCCAAATGCGGTTGTTTCACTTTATTCCAGTGATTGAACTGGATAAAAAATTAACCATCCAATCAGTATCATACACGAAGGAATCGGCGTTTGCATCGTTAATCTCAGCCGTTGACGAGGCCATTGCCACAGAAAAACGAAAAGTAACACGAATTTGTGTTGAGTATCGTGGTGTGTATCGTGAGGCTATCAAAATGAGGAATCAAATGAAAGTTAAATACCCATCAGTAAAAGTGTCATTGCAATCGGTAGGAAGTTTAACCACACAATTTTTTGGTCCTGAATTGGTGGGAATATGCATTATTTAAATGGTTGAATCCAATCTGGGTTGAGAGTCTTGAGTGTAATGGCTCGTTTTGATTCATCAATCGTTGTCATATGAATGGTGACATCAGGTTCAAACTGATGGGTTTTATCAATCCATTCAATAAATACAATGGTATTGTGGGCGATAAGGGAGGGAATATCCAATAAATCAATGTCCATCTCACCATTGAGGCGGTATAAATCAATGTGGCAAATATCGAATATTGGAGAGGAGTAACGTTGAATAATTGAGTATGTTGGTGAGTTGACCCAATCCGTTGAGTTTAGTTCTTGGCAAATGGAACGAACAAAGGTGGTTTTTCCACTTCCCATGGTCCCAGTAAGGCCAACAACCAAGGGGGCTGTAATCAATGGGGCTAATTTTTTACAGAATATCTGTAAATCGTGCTCATCATTAATCGTTATTGATACATGATCCATATCAATACCCATCGAGATCGGTTTTTAGTTCAGCAATTGAGCGATTTAAAATAGGGTGAATGAAATCCGGGGCAATATCACTCAAAGGGTTGAGGACAAAAAGACGTTCATGAGCAAAGGAATGTGGGATGGTGAGTCGGTCGGTTGATATGATATCCTGATTGTAAAATAAGATGTCGATATCAATCGATCGAGGATCGCCCAATCCTTTGGATGCTCGTCCCATGGAGGTTTCGATGGCTTCAGTGACATCCAATAATTCCAATGGTGTTAACAATGTTGATATCCTGGCCGCAGAGTTAATGAAGTTGGGTTGTTTGTATTGAGACACGGCCATGGTTTCATAATGTTTTGAAATCTGAACCAGTGCAATATCATCATGTGCTTGCAAGTGATCAAGTGCCGTTTCAATGTTTTTTTCTCGTTTGCCGATGTTTGAGCCCAGGCCCAAGTAAACATCATTCATGGATGGCCCTAAAAACATCAAAGGCTTGTTGTGTTTCTTTGACATTATGAACACGAAAAATTTGTGCCCCTTTTTCATAACAGGCGATGGCCGATGCAATTGAGCCAGGGACTCGCTCATCCACAGTTGCGTGGGTTAGCTGACCAATGAATGACTTATTGGAAGTGCCAATCAATAGTGGGCATTTCAATGAACGAAATCGGTCAAGGTGCTTTAAAATCAAAAGATTATGTTCAAGTGTTTTCCCAAATCCAATCCCTGGATCAATCATAATGGTGGTAATCCCAAATGATTGAACCTTTTGAATTTGTTGCGCCAAATAATGATAGATGTCATCGATGACGTTTTCATAGGATGGTTTTTTTTGCATTTGTGAGGGTGCCCCCTGTTTATGCATAAGAACAATAGCGCCGTTATGCTTTGCAATGACATGCAATAAGTCATCTGACTCTCCGCCAGTAATATCATTAATGATGGATGCCCCATTGGTTAAGGCAAATTCAGCCGTTTCTGGTTTATAGGTATCCACCGATAACACCGCTGTTGTATGGGTGGATGCATGCAATAATGGGTCTCGCAATCGATCAATTTCTTCTGTGCTTGAGATGGGTTGAGCTCCTGGACGAGATGATTCAGCACCTAAATCAATAATATCAACGTTTAACGATTGCATATCATCAATGCAGTGTTTGATTGCATCTAAAGGTTGTCCACCATCATAGAAAGAGTCCGGAGTAGCATTAACAATCCCCATAATAATGGGGGCATGTGTTTCTAACAATGTGATTAATTGATGATTGGACGACACTCTCCAAATTATAGCACTCTAAAATCCTGAAAAGGAAAAATTATTTACTATCTGTGCAATAAAAGCCGGAGCCTTTAAATTGAATGCTAAAATCTGACGTGATAATTCGGTTGGTTTCACCATTGCATTTTAAGCAGTGGCTTAACGGAATATCATGAATGGATTGATTGACTTCAGTTAGTTCTTTGCATGTATTGCAACGATACGTATATGTTGGCATTGACGTCCCCCTTTATTTAACCAAATAAATTGTATTTAAATTGTTTTTCAACATCAATCAATGTTTTAAAGAATACATTGGCGTTGCATGTTAATATGGCACCCGTTTTTCCGGCAATTTGGTATTGGCCATTATTACATCGATAAACTTCACCATGTGAAAAATCGGATTCATGCGATCCACCAATATTGTGGACATCAAATCCATTTTCTTCCAGTTCGGAAATAAATCGAATATCATTAAAATTGGTTTTATCGAATACTTTAAACATTTCGCACCTCCGTTTTTCTTTAATTAATATCGAATCAAAAAAGGCATATATTTCATGTTAATTTATGGATAAATTTTGATCTGTGGTGGCACCTTCAGAGGCGGTGCTAACCAGCGCCGCATACTTGGCCAATACGCCATTGGTGTATCTAGGCGCGGGCTTTTTCCAGCGTGATAAACGATCAGAAATGATCGAGGGATCGATATTTAAATTCACCTCTTGAGTGTCTGCATTGATGGTAACTTCATCCCCATCTTCAATAATGGCAATCACCCCACCATCATAGGCTTCAGGGGTAATATGTCCGACCACGAAACCATGGGTTCCACCAGAAAATCGGCCATCTGTAATAAGGGAAACATCTTTGCCCAACCCTTTACCCATAACGGCAGAAGTCGGAGATAACATTTCACGCATTCCAGGCCCCCCTTTGGGCCCTTCATAACGAATAACAATCACATCTCCAGATACAATTGTTCCATCTAAAATTGCATTTAATGCCATCTCTTCAGAATTGTATACCCGTGCCGTTCCAGTAAACGATAGGCCTTCTTTGCCGCTGATTTTGGCCACAGCACCCTTTGGTGCAATATTACCATAACATACCACCAAATGACCGGTGGACTTGATGGGTTGATCAAACGGTAAAATAACATCTTGATCTGCCGGATAATCAGTGACAGCAGCTAAATTTTGGGCCATTGTTTTGCCCGTTACAGTTAATGCATCCCCATGCAACAACCCAGCATCCAACAGGCGTTTTAACAATGGTGTAATGCCACCAATCTCAACCAGTTTTGACATGGTGTATTTCCCACTGGGTTTTAAATCGGCAATCACCGGTGTTTTTTGAGCAATCCGAGTAAAATCATCCATGGAAATATCAATGCCAGCTGTTTTTGACATGGCAATCAGGTGAAGGACGGCATTGGTTGAACCCCCCAGTGTTGTAATGACCGTAATTGCATTTTCAAATGACGCCTTGGTTAAAATATCTTTTGGCCGAATATCTTCATCAATAAGATGAAGCACCGCTTCACCAGCCTGTTCACAATCTTTTTGCTTATCTTCAGATGTGGCCGCTTGAGCAGAGCTATTGGGCAAACTAAGCCCCAATGCTTCAATGGCACAGGCCATGGTATTGGCAGTATACATGCCACCGCAAGACCCAGGCCCAGGAATGGATGCGCATTCAATATCAGTGAGTTCATCATCGTCAATGGCTTGATTGGCATGAGCTCCAACGGCTTCAAACACAGACACAATATCAACATCTTTATTTTTGTGGCAACCAGGTAAAATCGTTCCGCCGTACACAAAAATACTTGGGCGATTTAAACGAATCATTCCCATGACACAGGCCGGCATGTTCTTATCACATCCACCAATGGCCACTAGACCATCAAAACCTTGGCATCCGACAACGGTTTCAATGGAATCTGCAATGACTTCTCTGGAAACTAAGGAATATTTCATGCCTTCTGTTCCCATGGAGATGCCATCGGATATCGTAATGGTATTAAATATCACCGCTTTTCCACCAGAACTATTAATCCCGTGTTCACTATGTTTGGCCAAATCATTGATATGCATGTTGCATGGGGTGACCATGCTCCAAGTGGAAGCCACGCCAATTTGGGGTTTATCAAAATCCGCTGTTTCAAATCCAACGGCACGTAACATGGCTCTGGATGGGGCTCGATCAGCACCATCAACAACTTGTTGTGAAAATTTTCTTTTTGACATAAAGGTTTCTCCATTTAGATACAAATATTTAAGCTTAAATATATCACTTTTATACGTATTTGTGAAAAAAGTAACGAACTAAATTGTTTGATAATTTTTAAACGATATTTTTGAATTAATTTATTGATTTATAATCTATTTTATTGCCTATTTATTGATTTATAATTTTTTTTTTGTTAGCTTTAGCGATATGTTTTTTAAAATTATAACCTTAATTATATTTTCATCATTAATATTGTATCCGAATGATGATTGGATGTCAGATGATGACATTTCCTTGGATATTGTCGCGCCTATCAAAAAAACAGGTTCAATAAGTTACATCGAGGAACACATATCTGGCTACACATTTTCTACTTATGCTCAAGGTGAAAAGGTGAAAAAACTAATATTAGAAACCAGACTACGATTTCAGGAATCCTGGGAATCATTTGGTTTTCAAGCCGAATATCGATATCAACATAGTTATACGAATACCCCAGTAATAAATAATCTTAATGAGGAATACAACAAGACCATAACATATGACTTAAGTGAGTTTCGGGAATTATTTTTTGATTATCGATTAAATTCTCAAATTTCTTTTAGAGGGGGAAAACAAACCATTATTTGGGGACAATTTTCTGGTTTTTCGCCAGTGGATTTGCTATTGCCATTTGATTTTTCCGTGATCGGACCATCCACAAATAAAGAAAACCTCAAGCAGCCCATTGAATCATATAACTTAAATGTTACACCTTCAAACGAGTGGTCTCATACATTATATTACATGCCGAAATTTACCGTTGATTTTTCCACGAACGAACGCTTAAATTATGCACAAAGTGAAAGCAACGCATTGGTTCAATACCCAACAGGCTCTGATGCTTACCAATTAGCGTTTCGATCCGTATATAACGGGAATGATTTAAGTTACGGGGTGACTGTATTTAAAGGGTTTGATACTATTTCCATGCCATATTCTAGTATTTTATCGGTTGATGAAGATAACTTTTCGATGGAAACCCAGTCCGTTTATATGTTTCCAAAACGATATGCTGTAGCATTTGAAATCTCTAAACCTATAAATGAAACCGATACAATTGTTTTTGAATCTGTTTTTCAAAACAGAAAAAAACGATTTGATAATTTAGAATCTGTGGGCATGCAATCTTTGGAAACGGAGCAAGGTTTAGCCATTAAAGATTATGTTGAATGGGTTTATTTAGAAAATAGTAAGCAATTTTATGCTGATCAATACATGTTAATATCAGCAATAGGATTTGAGCGAAGCTTGTCGCGCCATTATTTCCAACTTATTGCAGGTTATATTCACTTAATAAATCCAGATAAAACTCAAAAAGGTGTCGATCTATATAGTAAAACAGGCTTAACTGAAGAATCTGATTGGACAGAAGATTATCGGATTGTTGGGGCATTAACATATTTGTATTTTTTAAATGATGAAAAGACACATTCGATGGGAACCATGTTAGGGTTTCTAGGTTCAGGAGTAGGTGCATCTACTTTTTATGGGCTGACCTTATTCGAATCATTGACGATTGGTTGTGGGGTTGAATATATTCAATACTTATCTGATTTATCTTTTGGATCCAGTTCCAGTGGTGAACAATTATTAAATATTAGTGAATTAACATTACGTACTGCATTACAGTGGCAATTTTAAAAATTAATAGGGACGTCGTTTAAGCGTCCTCAATATGGCATTCTTCTAAAATGGATCAGTAAATATACGTTATTGAACAAACGAATTATTAAATATAAATTAAAATTCATCGATAAAAAAATTAGAAAATAGAAGGACGAATACGTAATGAATGAAAAAGAATATGGGGCGCTTAAATTCGGGAAATGGATATGCTTACTAATTGGGCTATTTGGGTTTATTGCGTTTTTTTTAACAATTTTTTTGCCCGATAGTTTGCGTCACGTCATGCTTACCCCAACCTATTTTACAGATTATGAACAGTATAAATGGTTATTTCAACTAACCAATATTTCATTTATTATATTTGAAATTTTTTCAGTCGGGCTTATTGCGTTCTTTTACATGTTGGTGCGTCCTAAAAACTTTGCCATTGTATTTTTCACATCACTACTTGGGGCATATGGTAGTTTTTTAGGGGCAATTTACTATTTAAAACTAACGATTTATGTTGATCGTTTGTATGTAGCAACCCTTAATGCCAATGAAGAGGTAATTCATTTCTTAATGATGATGGGATTACCCAATTATGATCAGCGTTTATTTATTATCGGTTTGCCAGCCATATGGTGGCTGGTATTGTCGACATTATCCCTTGATAATAAATTTATTCCAAGGGTGTTGGTTGTTCTAGGGTTTTTAATTGGGTTTACACTTGTGGCGTATTTAGTTGTGTTTTATCAACATAATCTTGAACTACTGAAATGGATATTTATTTTTAAAGCATTTTTAATTACGATCTGGTCAGGATTAGAGTACCGATTCATTTCACAAGTAATTAAAGACAACAATGGAGGGGTTATTCATCACTAGGCTATTGCCTCAATGAATAAGGTTCGTTAGGCTATAAGTATGTCTGGACAATACTTATCTGCAATAACTTCTGAAAATAATCAAATTCCAGTTTGGATGATGCGTCAAGCCGGTCGGTATTTACCAGAATATCGAGAAATTAGGCAGCAACATTCTTTTTTGGAAATGGTGTATACCCCAAGCGTTGCCGCTGAAATTACGTGTCAGCCCATTCGACGGTTTGGCTTTGATGCCGCCATCTTATTTTCAGACATTTTGGTGACGCCCCAAGCGCTCGGCATGGCGCTGAGGTTTACTGAAGGCATTGGGCCGGAATTTCCTCATCCCATTCGTACTAAAAATGATGTTCAATCATTAAAAAGAGATATCCGTGTATTGGACCCCATTTATGAAACTGTTCAATTGGTTAGGTCCCAATTACCGTCTGAAACCGCACTGATCGGCTTTGCAGGGGCACCCTTTACCGTGGCCTCATATATGATTGAGGGTGGTTCTTCAAAAGATTTAAAACATACCAAAAAAATGATGGTTTCAGAGACAAGACTATTTCAAGAAGTATTGGAAAATGTATTGGATGTAACCATTGACTATTTGGATCGACAAGTCCGCGCAGGTGCTGAGGCACTGCAAATTTTTGATACTTGGATCAGTCATTTGGATTGGGACTCTTGTGAAAAATACAGCGCTCAGTATGTCAAAAAAATAGTGACAGAATTGCGACAGCGTGGAATTTCAGTACCCATCACATTTTTTGGAAAGCAAACCAGTGTGTTTTACCCATTATATGCCAGTACAGGGGTCAATGTTATCAGCATCGACTGGAATGGGGATATGCGGCAAATTGATGCTGATTTGGACCCATCCATTGGCCTGCAAGGGAACTTGGATCCATTTATGTTATATGGCCCAAAAGATATCATCCAACAAAAGGTTCATCGTATTTGCAATGCCATTCAATCCAATCGCCCATTTATTTTCAATTTAGGCCATGGGCTCATGCCAGATATTCCAATCGAAGCCGTTCAGTGGGCCATTGATGCGGTTCGGTCCTACAGTCAAACAACCACGTTAAGTTAAGTCGGCCTTTTTTTTGTTTTTAATGCCTGAAAAGCACAAGTCAAAGAGCCAGCATGGCCAGAAATACAGGCTTCGCACAATGATTGCAAGTGGCCATGGAAATGCAAAGATTTTTTGTTTTCTTTGAATGGCATTAAATATTTTTTTGCACCCCGCATCAGTGTCTTGCAAAAACGGCATGTAAAATTCATTGCGATCGGTGATGGGGGATTTGATATACCCGGGGCGAATAATGCTAACCCCAATACGAAATTTTTTTAGATCCAACCGCATGGATTCAAATAAGATATTCACCGCTGATTTGCTGGCACAATAAACTCCAGCCTCCGGCAAGCCTCGATATCCAGCCAAACTACTAATGACCGCAATATGGCCAGATTGCTGTTGGATCATGGTGGGAATAACGGCATAGGCACAGTAACCGGCCCCCAAAACATTGGTTTGAATGGTATCCGTTAATGCTTGTGCATTCGCCTCATATGCCGGGGATGCTAAAGAGATGCCCGCATTGGCAATGAGTAGATCAATTCGGCCAAAATATGAAATCATGCCATCAATGCAATTAAAAACAGCATCTTGATTGGATACATCACATCGACCAATCATAATGGTGGTTCCAAATGCCGTTTCGAGGTCTTTTTTAAGTTCAATTAACCGTGATTCACGACGGGCAATTAATCCCAACGAGTAGCCTGATTTTGCATATAGTTTGGCCAATTCAGCACCAAGCCCAGATGATGCACCGGTAATAATAACAACATGATCTTTCATGTTAATGGATCCACTCTTTTGGGTTCTTTAGTAATTGTTGCATTGCATCTTCGGGGGAACCTTTTGTTGGAACGACATTGTATTGCCACTCAGCTTTGGGGGGCATAGACATTAAAATACTTTCAATGCGACCATTTGTTTTAAGCCCAAACAAAGTGCCTCGGTCATACAATAAATTGAATTCAGCGTAGCGCCCACGACGAATTGATTGCCATTCGCGATGTTCTTTGGTGTATGTTCGATCGTTTTGTTTTTCAACAATGGGCATATAGGCATCAATAAAAGCTTTGGAAATGTTGGAAATAAAATTAAATTGGACCGTATAATCATTGCATAAGTAATCAAAAAATATCCCGCCGACGCCTCGGGTTTCCTCCCGGTGCGGAAGGAAAAAATACCGATCACAGGCCTGCTTAAAATTAGCGTAGGATCCCGGTTGAAAATTTTCACAAACGTCATGATGCACTCTATGGAAATGAGTAATATCGTCTTCATTAATGTAATAGGGCGTTAAATCCGCACCCCCGCCCATCCACCAGATGGTGCTTAATCCGTTGTTGCATTCAAAGTATCGGTAATTGGCGTGCACTGTCGGAACGTAGGGGTTTTTTGGGTGAATCACCAAACTTAAGCCGGTGGCATAAAAGTGACTCTTTTTGGTTAATTGAAATGTGTCATCGACTTTATTAATCAATGTCGAAAACATGGGGGTCTCTTTCTCAGAGATGGGCCCAAATACTTCGGATGTATTGACCCCAGCTTTTTCAAATGATGAACTTTGTAAGATACGAGTATGCCCGCCACCACCTCCGGGTCGCTCCCAATCATCCAATTGAAATTGGGTCCCATCAATGGATGATAGGGCCTCACAAATATCATCTTGGCGAGTTCTTACAAGCGTGGCAAATGATATGGCTTGATCAGAGGGCATGAAAGTTATTATGACCGATTCAATAAATTTTGTCATGACAAGAACGTTCAAAATAGATTCAACGTGCCTAAAAATATAAAAAATTGATATAATGACAATGTGAAAAATAGTCTTAAGTTTTTTTTACTCATTTGTTTTTTTGGGTTGATTTTAATTCATCCGATGGGGCTTAATAAAGTTATGTCAGAAAATAAATATGCCCATATGGCCACTGAGACTGCTTATTTCGCAGGGGGGTGCTTTTGGTGCATGGAGCCAGTATTCGATGCCATTAAAGGCGTCGTTGATACAACGGTTGGATATATCGGTGGAAGTGAAGAAACCGCAAATTATAAAGATGTGAGTTCTGGGCGGACCAATCATTTTGAAGCTGTCCAAGTAACGTATGTTCCTGATATTGTCAGTTACAAAACATTATTGGGTGCGTTTTGGCAAAGCATTGATCCCACTGACGCGGAAGGGCAATTTGCAGATAAGGGACGCCATTACCAAACGGCCATATTCTTAAAGAAAGACTCCGATCGCGCCATTGTCGAAGCATCGATCAAGGAGCTGTTGTCAAAAAAATCGTACGAAAAACCAATCGCTACAAAATTGTTGCCAGAATCATCATTTTACAAGGCTGAGGAGGCCCATCAAAATTATTATCAAAAGAATTCGGTCCATTACAATGCTTATAAAATAGGATCCGGCAGAGCCGGCTATTTGAATAAAACGTGGGGAAAAGACGAAAAGTAATGTCCGTCGAAGCCCCCAATAATATCAAGTTTCAATCGCTCCAATCAATCAATGTGCCTCCAAAAAAAACAACAGATCCCCATGGATTTAGGCAACTATTCGAAACCCAATCTTCCAAATATGAGCAGCGACCAGATCATTCCCCAAAATCACCCAAAAACGGCACGTTTTGGATGGAATATCCCAGTGCCGATCAAAAAAATATTGAAGATGCCCTGAGTAAAATAACGTCTTTGAAACAGGATGGATTATTAAAGTTTACCAATATCAAACCCAATCAATTGACATTTAGTGAAGTACTAAAGGGCGTGGAAGACAATTCTCGAGTGAAGCATTTGATCATTCGGCAGTCTTCATTATCAGATCACCATATTCAGACCATTAGCAAGGTGTTGCAGCTCAATGATGGCATTGCTTGGTTGGTGTTGGATCACAACAAAATTGATGATCGGGGGGTTCGTTACTTAGCGCATGGACTAGCCAATAATTTAGAAATTAAACATGTGGTGTTAGCTGACAATGACATTGGAGATGATGGGGCCGTTGCCTTATCCCAGTCCCTTAAGCATCACCCAAATGTGGAATCTTTATGGCTTCAAGGAAACGACATTGGTGATGTTGGCGCAGAATCAATCATCAATATGATTGAAGATCACCCAACATTGAGAACAATAGATATTAGAGATAATCAGATGAGTGAATCAAAAAAAAATTTGTTAATAAAAGTGTGTGAGAAGAGTAATGCCCGTTGCTACGCTTAGTATTCCATGACAACTTTTCCGCCTGTGACTTCACACATGCAGCCCAAGCGCTTATTGCCTTCCATTCCCATATCTTCTTCTTCTTCGGTCATGCTATTTAAGTTTTCCATGCCTTCAATAACTTCAACTTCACAGGTTCCACAAACACCATTGCTGCAACCTATAGGAACGCCGGCTTCTTCAATTGAATCAACAATTCGAACATTTTCTTCAACTTCAATTTCTTGATCATTTAAAACTAATTTTGCCATTAAAAACTCCTCGTTAGTGTAACGTCAATATACCTCATTTAAATCCATAACTCAACAGATTGGAGTGCTAAAAAATTAACTGATTTTTACCTTTTTTAATGATTGATGTATCTTAAAGTAATGGTCAATGGGATTAGCCGTTCGCAATCTATGAATGATTTAAGGTGTCTTCAAAGACCCAAAAAAGTTCGATTACTTCCAGATGAGATTATGTGTTTAGATATCACCGGAATGGTATTAACGTATGGTGATCATCAACGAATAGGTATCAGTATATCTGGACGACAGTACGAAATTGGATTGGGTGTTGATGGCATTGAAATTCGATGCCTGAATGGAAAAAGACGCCCGGAGCCAGGAAATATCTCGGTTACGTGGGGCGTTTCCTAAAGACTTAATAGCAGCCAGTCAGGAAAGTAGACAAAGATTAAATCGCATACTGGGTGAGATTATTACTGATAAATGCTGTGTGCGTGTGGTTCACAAAAGCAGTGGACGCTATGAAAAAAAGGAGATGGGTGTTATTGAGCCCCGGTATGATTTTGGGATAACGGATTGTCATGGATTCCTTATTCAAATTTTAAATATGGCAGGGATTGAAATAAGCCATTTGGATTTAATTGGATCGTTTGCACTATTATATAAGGCGAATGGCAAGGCCTACGGTATTGGTGTTAAGTAGAGAGTTGCTCACTTAATGAAGCAATAAAGTTTTCTGGGGCATAATGAATGCCGAGTGAGTTTAATAACTCCGATGTTGTCATTTTTGAGCCATGGACGTGAATGTGTTGGTTGAGCCATTCTTTAATGGGAACAAACGTTTTCGTACGGATCATGTCATTCAAGGCGGGAAAATGGGCATGTAATTTTTGATGCAATTGATTGGCAATGAGTGTGCCTAACGTATAGGATGGGAAATAGCCAAATAACCCCGCCGACCAATGCACATCTTGCAGGCAACCTTGAGTATCATTGGTAATATCGAGGCCCAAATACTCATTCATTTTTTGATTCCAAAACTCTGGTAAATCGTTGACATTAAGGGACTTAGAAAATAAGGCTTTTTCACATTCATAGCGAATTACAATATGTAGATTATAAGTGACAATGTCTGATTCCACTCGACACCAATGCGGTTTGATATGGTGGCATGCCTTGTAAAAATCAGCCGCGGTTGTTGATTGGGCGCTTGGAAATAAATCATGAATCCGAGGCAATTGCCCTTCCCAGAATGCCAAGGATTGCCCGATAAAAATTTCCCATAATCGGGATTGGGATTCATGAACTCCCATGGAGCGAGATGCCCCATAAGGTGTTCCAGCCCATTGGGGGTCTAATCCTTGTTCATACAACCCATGCCCAACTTCGTGAATGGTGGATGAAATCGATTCAAATAAATAATCCGGGTTTGCACGCGTGGTGATTCGAACATCTGTGGGATGAATATCAATGGTAAAGGGGTGGGTGGATACATCCAATCGCCCACGGTTTCGATCGTAGCCCAGTTGTTCCATCAGTTCTTTGGAATAGAGTATTTGTTCATTGATACCGAATGGACCAGGGATTGAATTTGGCGGAAGGGTTTTGTGATGGTTTAAAAAATCGACAGTTTTTTCTGTTAAAGGGGAAAAAATAGCGTCAATTTTTTTAACCGTCATTCCGGGTTCAAACTCATCGATGAGGGTGTCGTAGGGGTGGTCTGTCATGCCCAGTTGATTTATTTTTTCTAGGGTTAAGTCAATCAGTGTTTGAAGATGGGGAGAAAATTCGTTGAAGGCATTATTTTTTCTGGCATCTTGCCAAACATGTTGGGCCCTTGATGTGGCCTTTGAGAGTTCTTGCACCAAAGATTTTGATAATTGAGTGTTTCGTTTCCATTGCGGGTATACTTCACGAACAAATGCTTTTTCATCGGTATCCAAATCATCTTTCGGCGCTCCGGTATACAGGTCGATGCAATTGGCCATTGCCTGAGTTAAGTCATCGGATTGCCACGCGTCATGAATGAGGCCCGCCAATGTTTCAAGTTGGTTTGAGCGTGCGTCAATGCCATTGGGTGGCATCATGGTTTCTTGGTCCCAACTCAAAACCGATGAGATTTGTCGAAGCGTATCAATTTTTTTTAGTTCAGTTGCAATGGGCTTAATGCGATTCATAGTGATCATAGGAATGTTTCGCATATTTTCGTGCATCTTTTAACTTTCGAAGTATAGGAATGGCATCAAATTTTAGGTCATGGTATTCCTTTAACCGGGATCGCGGGTTTAATGTGTAATCTTCAATTTCATAAATGATGCTATCCAGTTGGTCCACCACTTGTGATAATAAAACCCGGTACTCATCAATTTCTGAAGAAATGCTCATAGTCAAAGTGTATGCAATAACAGATAAATATTCAATCTTGCCGATATCTTGGGAACCTTTTATAGTGATTAAATGAGAATTCCAATTGCCCCTGAGGGCTTACCAATCATTAAATGGGTTTGGTTTGCATGGTTATTATCGTTGTTAACCGTTCATACCTACATTATTGCAACATTCACTGTGTTAATTATTTTCGTCATGTCTTTTTTTAGAGATCCATTACGAAAGATTGAGCGTGATCCAAATACCGTATATTCAGCCGCCGATGGCGTCATTACACAAATCAATGATGTTGATATCGATGGAAAGCCCTATAGTCAAGTGGTGACGTTTTTGTCGGTGTTTAACTGTCATGTGAACCGCATTCCATTGGCCGGTAAAATCATTCAATCCGTTCACATTCCGGGAAAGTTCTTGGCCGCAATGCGAGGGGACATCGATAAAAAAAATGAGCGTCAAGAAACCGATATCGAAACAGCTATTGGCTTAATCCGTGTGGTGCAAATCACGGGTGCCATTGCACGTCGCATTTGTTGTGAGCTAACTCCCAATCAAGACACCACCACCGGTGAACGGTTTGGGTTAATTCGGTTTGGATCTCGAACGGATGTGTATTTACCCGTCGATAAAGTCGATTTATTGATCAAAAAAGGCGATAAAATTAAGGGTGGCTTAACGAAGATCGCAACCATCAAATCCTAGCACTTCGTTCATGGTATCAATCATGGGGTGCGTCGGGACTGTTGCAAAATACCTATTTCTTTGTTTAGTCTCCCCAACACTATCCTCACTTACGCTCAGTAAGCTCCGGTAATGTTGGCTCGAATGCCTTGATCTAGGCGTTTTGAAACAGTCCCGCGTCATTGGCGTATGGGATGAAAGGCCGATAGGAAATGCCCCTCGAAGGGCATTGCAGCCAAACATGACGGGAGCCTCTGCAAGTTCATCTCTTTGAATGGGACGATGATCACAGTTACAATCACGCATAATGACCTGTTTAGATACCGATGGCAACTGATGGGGATGCTTAGCAAATGTGATGCGATCATGGTTAATAAACCCAATTGAAAAAATTGAAGCATCAATGACAGTATCATCAGAATCAACATAAATTGGCCAATGGTTGGATGTTCTGAGTGCTTGAATATGATGCATGTAAGAAAGGCTTTTTAACTGAAAATACGCCGATGGCTGAATGGTAAGAAATTCACATGTGTGTGAAAAATCACCGGGTGGCATGGGTGAAAACGAAATGATTTCAGTCGCCATTGGTGAAAGGTTCGGCGTTGGCAACACTGGTCCCCCAGTAACAAAAATATGGCAGGTCTGTGGGGTTGAAATCTGTAAGTGTGTGGCTAAAGAATAAATGCGATCATGAAGACCGGATGATTCATAGTCAATGCCAAGGGTTTGCAAACCATGGGTCAGCCGGTGTGCATGCAAATCAAGGTGACGAATGTTGTTTTTGGAAAAGCGCATGGTTTCAAAACATCCATAGCCATACCGGAAGCCACTGTCTTTGAGCCAATGAAATGCATCAATATTGGAAATGGTGCCATTAATGCTAATCATGCGGGGACGTTCTCGAATTGGGTTAAAAACCGAAATTTATCCAAGCTTTCTTGGTATTCGTTGGTGGGGTTTGAATCAATGGTTATGCCGCAACCCGCATGCGTAATGATGGGTCCTTGATGTTGTTGATAGCAGGTGCGAATGGCCACGTTAAATGAGGCTTCCCCGGAGCTTGAAATAAACCCAATGTGACCGGTGTAGAATTCTCGAGGGGCGGGTTCAATCTGAGAAATAATTTGGCAGGCTGATCGTTTTGGGCACCCGGTAATGGAGCCCCCAGGGGCCAATTGTTTGAGCATATCCAATGGGGATATATCATCAGAAACCCGGGCTTCAACGGTAGATACCAAGTGATACACGTAGGGGAACTCAACCAAGTCGCATAGTTTGGTGGTGGTGACCGATCCTGTCTTGGAAAATTGGCTCAAATCATTGCGCATCAAATCGGTAATCATGACCAGCTCAGCATGATCTTTTTTGGAACTTTTGAGACTATTTCGTGCATGTTGATCTTGAATTGGGTCATGATGTCGACCAATAGTGCCCTTAATCGGACGGGTTCGAATACGACCATTTTTTAGGTAAAACAGCTCTTCCGGGGATGCGGAAGCAATGCCCCATTCTTTGGTCTGAATCAAGGCTCCGTGAAGGGGGGTATTTGCCATGTGCATGTGGTGGTACAGGTCTTGTATGGAATGGGGTGTTTTTACGGTAGCGGGGTAGCTTAAATTGATTTGATAAATGTCCCCCTCTCGAATGGACGTTTGGGCGCTAGAAATGGCATTTGAAAAGTCAGATTCTTGCCAAGATAAATCTAAGTGAATATTATTCAGGACAGGGTGGTCAAGGGGGCTCAAAGAAACATCTGGATGCCCAACTTGGGTGAGCACATCTGTGGCATGATTGAAGATTAAATAATCTTGGTATTCAATAAAAATGGCATTGGTGTGAGGAGTAGTTAAGCCCAACTGATGGCAACCCCACTCATAAGATGTGGCAATCACCCAAATGGTATTGGGTTGATTCAATGATTGTTTGATGATGGTGGTGGGATCATGTTGAGCCAATGTTTGGTGGATGGTTTGTTTGGGAAATTGGGCAATTAATGTATGGGGGTGGTGACGCTCATCAGTATAATGAACCACAGAAGATCCATTTGTTTTAGACACAGCGTTCAAAAGTTGAATAAATTGTGATTTTGAAAATTTCATGTTTTTTTTCGTCATTGGCTTATGTTATTATACAAAAATCATGATGACACAAGAAGTTGCATTTCAATGTTTGGATTCCTGGGGGAAATCGGTGGCTCGAAAAGATAAAGCCGCGGTATTAAATCACTATGTAGATACAGGCACGCTTTGGCCAACATTAAGCAACGAATTGCGGCAAGGGCATGATCGCATTGGTGATTACTTTGATCATTTTTTACCCAAAATTGATGGGGATGTTGAATGGAATCAATGCTTATTTCAATCCATTAGTGACACCCATTGTGTATGGTCCGGCATTTACACATTTAGCTTAACCTCTGGGGTGACTCGAGCCCGGTTCACCTATACGCTGGTAAAGCAAGATGGCGAATGGAAAATTCTGCATCACCACAGCAGTTTGATGCCTGAAGCGTAATTATTAGGTTAGTCATTATTTTAAAAAACATATAACGTTCTTTTAGGAGGAATAAAATGCTTAGTCCGGTTAGAGGGTGTGCTTCTGTTGCATCCAGACGTTTCAGTGCATCGGTTGGTCACAGAGGTCAAATATCAAAGGGGACGAACCACGGTCTTTGAGAACTCCTGTTGTTAATAATCCCCAAATAAAATTATTGAATTCTTTGACGTTATTTAGTGTTGATACAAGTATAAATAATGTAGAGCAGGCATCGTTGGAGTGTTTGAAACAATGGGGAAAATTTGTTGAGAAAAAAAATATGGCGGGTGTATTGGGTCAATACCATTTTGATGGCATATTATGGCCCACATTAAGTCACTCATTGCGGGGTGGGTCGGAAGAAATGAGAAGTTATTTTCATGATTTTTTACCAAAGATCAACGGGCCGGTGAGATGGGATCAGTGCGTCTTCCAATCCATTAGTAACACCCATTGTGTATGGTCCGGCACTTACACATTTAGCTTAACTTCTGGTCAGACACCAGCACGGTTTACATATGTTTTAAACAAGGGGGAGGATGGCGAATGGAGAGTAATGAATCACCATAGCAGCCTGATGCCGGAATCCGGGCAGTGACATATTTAAGGGTGTATTTATAGAAATAATTTCACTGATTTATGAGTATCATTGTAATTTCAAACGAACTATAATTGTTGGAACATAAACGGTGAACACGTTGAATAAATCAATGGGGCAATTTATTCAAATTAAATGATATTTATTGATAATTATTGATTTTATATTTATTTTAAGTCATGATTTTAAAAACCTTCCACGAATTACTCTTTTTTAATAAATAATTTGATCTTTATTAACTAGAAGTTGACGATCTAGTTTTGGATTATTTAACTATATTTGTAATGAAAAGAGGTATATTATGAGAGCAGTATTTAAAACAGGCATTCGTAGAACTGGAACAATATTACAATCTGTAAAAAGGACTGGATTTACAAGG
>DBHX01000037.1:0-23683 GCA_002296285.1 bacterium UBP8_UBA817 | reverse complement strand
CTGGATTTACAAGGGGTGCATTATTCAGTACCAAGGGCAGAAATAGGTGGCTTAGTTGGTGCTCCACTAAGTACTAAATCATTTCGTATTATTAACATAAAAGCTCTTGGAGTTAGAGCATTATCTACATTACCAACATCATTGGATGCTCCAAAGCCTTTAATGTTTCATGAACAGTCAGACTTAACAGGCGTACTTTCTTCTGGGGATATCACTAAATGGCGTAACTTTATAAACTCTGCAACGGTATTTGTTCACCATGAAGGGCACTGTGCAAATACACTAATAACCGAACTGAAAGAAATGGGTGTTAAACATATCGTTTTAGTATCAAAAAAAGCAGAATGTGATGCTGAAGATAGAGTTAGTGGCAAGATTATTATTGATGATTTTAATAATCTAGAATCAAATTATTCAGCCATGGGAAACTATTGCAAAGAACATGAAATTGAACTAGCGAGAGTTCTAGTAGGGTGGGGGTATTCGTCAGAATCTCGAGAAGTTCCTATTCAAACAGCACGTGTAAATGAGGCCTTGCCAGGATGTGATTTTGGGACACCATGCAATTCAGTTGAAACATTACAAAAAATCGCTGATAAGGATGCGTTTGATCAGACAGTAAGTAAGTCAGGGCTAAATGTGATTCCAAATTACTATAAATCTTTTGAAAGAGATTTTGATGACGATCCAAAGAATCTAATAAAATTTGCAAAAAAATATTAGAAGGTAAATCAAATTTAAATAGTGTTGATATTTACATTAAGCACCCTTCCACGGGTGGTGGCCGAGAGATTGTTCCAATAAACTTTGATCGAAATCAACTGAGCGATCATGCATATATTGCTGAAAAAACACTGGAAATAACAGATGCAATATCACGTTGCCACAACGAAGGTAAAGCATTTTTAGCCCCAGGTGTAAAAAGGCCGTTGGTCTTGCAGATGGGGATTCAAAATGCCCATCATATTGAACTTCAACTCATTGACAAAGTAATTGCTGGAAAACGAGAGTGCAGTGCTCAGGAAAGAGGGCAAAAAAAGGCCGAGGGAACGGTGGAATTGAACACTAAACTAGAGGAAAGAATTGATAGGCAAGCGCAAATATTTGCAAATGAAAGTAATCTGGAGGGCGCAAATACACTTGAATTATTGGTGTCAAATCCATTGGATCCACAAAGTGATTTTTATTTTTTGGAAACCAATGTCCGGCTGCAAGTGGAGCATCCAGTAACAGCATACGAAAAAGGGCTTAGTATCCCAGCTGCTATTTTAGCCAACAGTATTGGGGTAAAGCTCGATGCGGTATACCAAAAGTGAAGACACACAGAATGTCAGGCATATTCGGTTAACAGGTGTGATTGATGGCAGTGCTGAAATTCTTACCAATCAAGAAGATATGCAACAAAAAATGCATTTATTGAAGAGTTAGATTCCGGAAATATGCAGTGTGAATTTCCTGAACCTGTTTTGGATGGCATTCAGCGTTATAATTCGCACTTCCGAAATCCTCAAAAACATATTTTGAAGGCAATCTTAGATATAACTGGCAGAGAAAAGATCACAAAACTACCGTCAGTTGCCGTTGATATATCACAAGTTGAAGTAGACGATTATATGAATCAGCTACATAAGGAATTAGGGTTCCCCCCAACATTAGAAGATGCTTTAACCGCGCTTCGATATGGGACATCATGTGCATCGTTGCAAGCTAAAAAAATGAGAGGTGGAGGCAGCGAATCTATAACTGCGGAAGACTTTTTTACTCAACGTGAAATATCTAATGGGATAACAATTGGTGGTTATACAATTAAAAATATAGATGTACGTGGCTTAACTTATGTTGTTAAATTAAACAAGGGTAGTCAAGAACGCGTGGTAACGGTTCCAAATAATAAAAGACTCCAAAATTGGGTGGATGAACAATTGTCATCCACACCTAAATTTTTAGGGAAAAAGAACACAACCGCATTTGATGAGTTTATTGGTGCTAAAGTAACAGATGGGATTCCTGATGGAACCATGATTAAAAAAGAAGACGATGGGTCAATAACTTACACCGATCCAGAGGGTAATGAATTGGAACCAATTGATCCAGCAAACCCATTGGCTTTTGTTACCGTAGAGCAGATGAAAATGGCCCGTGCAATAAAACTTCCAGCTGATTTACCCGCTCGTGAATATAATTATAGAGCATCGGATTATTTTGAATCATGTCGAAAAAGTCGAGGCTCAATCCATGATGGTACCAAAGGATTTGAGATGATTCGTTTCGAATCACGTGAACCTTTGCTTTAAAATTAAGATAAGTTAATTTGGCATGGGAATAAAAGTAATATCAAAAAAAGTTATTGATTCTACGAATGAACATGGCAAACGGGTATTAAAAAAACACCCAGAGTTGCTTAATGATGGGTTTTTAGTTATTGCTGATCAACAAACCAACGGAAAAGGAACCCATGGCAAATCCTGGTATTCCAAATCATCTGGAGGGCTTTACTATACACTCGGGTTTATTCCAAAGGAATTTCATTTTGATTCAATTGAATCATACCATCACCAAATTTCAACATGCATTCAACATTCGATTCAGAAACTCACAGGTGTAACGGTTGAGATTCGGTATCCCAACGATCTTTACATAAAAAACAAAAAGGTTGGTGGCATTTTGATGGAATCTGAAATGTCATCTGGTCCAATTAGCAAATTGGACTTCTTAATTATTGGGATAGGATTAAGTATTAATCAAAGATCATTTCCAGAATCATTAAAGGATAAGGCTACATCAATTTATCTTGAAACAAACGCAACCTATCAAAAGTTAAAATTGGTTAAGCCAATTACGAAGCAATTATTTCAACTATTTAAGCAACCAATCGTGGAGTCATAAAAACAAATCCGGAACCGTTGGCAAGAGGCGGTTCCGTTTGTATTGCATTAAATTGGTGGCACCAGCATTAATTAAAACATCATCGTCCAAATAGAAATTGCCCGTATGATTCCGGTCATTATGAATTAAAATTTCATAGGCGGCATCGCCCATAATTCGGGCATGGCGGGATGCCATATAAATGGCCTTTGGCAAGGTGTGTTTTATGGCGGCTGTTGCCACCGTGGTTTTTGGCCAAAGAGAGTTGGCCCGTACCCCTTTTCGTCGATAGGTTTGACTCAAGGCCAATGTAACCATACTCATGTTGTATTTTGACATCGTATACGCTGGGCATTTGCCAAACTCTTTTGTTTTCAAATTGAGTGGTGGGGAAATGGTGATCACATCCGATGTGCGGTGGGTGAGTAGATGAGGTAAACATGCTTGGGTAAATAAAAAGGTGGCACGCCCATTGACCCCATGAATTAAGTCATATTTTTTGGTGGGGGTTTCCTGAATGGGGGCCATAAATAACGCCGAGGCATTATTCACCAGTGCATGAATGGCACCAAACCTGTCCATGATTTTCTGAATGGCCGCTTGGTAATAATGATCATCACGTAGGTCAAGTTCAATGGGCAGCGCCTGACCGCCTACATCTTCGACTTCTTTCGCTACAGAAAAGATGGTCCCTTGCAGTGTTGGATGTGGGTTGGAGGTTTTTCCAATAATCACGATATTGGCCCCATCTGAGGCACATTTTAAGGCGATTTCTCGCCCAATGCCACGACTGGAGCCGGTTACAATGATTGTTTTACTGTTAAGGGACATCTAACTATGTTATCGTGCAAATGATGAATACATTTAGATTTTTGTCGTCACTGACCATCGGCCCCTTGATTATTTTTAGTGCAAATGCATTTTTTGCGGTGAGTTTTTCCTTAGCAAAGTGGTTAACCGCGGGAACGTCCATTTGGATCATTATGTTTTTTCGGTTTTTAGCAGCCCCTATTTATTTGGGGCCGTATTGTACAATTAAAAAACAACCCGTCACCATTCACGATTGGCCGCTTCTATTGATTCGAGTTGTGTGTGGAATGGGTGCAATGACCCTTCTTTTTTTTGCATATAAATATGGCGGAATTGCGAAAAGTACACTTATTTTTGAATTATCCATTCTATGGACGGTGATCATTGAAGCCATTTATTTAAAAAAGCCGTTGCATCGCTATTCTATAGCATCATTACCATTGGCATTTATTGGTTTAATGATGGTTCTCAATATATCATCATTTAATCCCATTGAATGGGGGGATTTATTTGCATTCATAGGATCATTATTTAACGCTGGGGTTTATTTAAGTTTAAAAAAACTGCGACATACTCATGACACAGTTACACTTGTTTTTTGGACATATTTATTTTCATGCCTATGTATGTTGTTGCCAGCCAGCTCAGGCCTTTTTTCTTTAGACCCACAACTGTTATTACCATTAGTGATATTTTGTACGTTTGGTTTGATAGGCCAATTATTAATGACCTTGGGATTTAAGTTTTCATCGGCCTCCGTATCCTCCATCTTTATGATGAGTATTGTTCTCTTTACATCCATTACAGGGGCTGTTTTTTTCAATGAAGTATTCACTCTTCAGAACACCATGGGGTTTGTCTGCGTGGTGACATCATTAATGATTGTTGCAAAGTACCGTTAGTCCAAGCGAAGGGCGGATAGAAACGCTTCTTTGGGGACTGAAATGGAACCCAGTTGTTTCATTTTCTTTTTACCCGCTTTTTGTTTTTCCAAAAGCTTTCGTTTCCGAGTAATATCGCCACCATAACAGCGTGCCGTTACATTTTTTCGCAGGGCCTTGATGGTTTCTCGGCAAATAATCTTTCCACCAATGGCACCTTGGACAATCACTTCATACAATTGCTGAGGGATGAGTTCCTTTAATTTTTCGGCCATTTTTCCGGCAATATGCCGGGCTTTTGTATTGTGGGCAATAAATGATAAGGCATCCACAGGATCCCCATTGATCATCATATTCACTTTTACCAGCTTGGTTGGCTTATACCCTTCAATCCAGTAATCCATGGATGCGTAGCCTTGAGTACGAGATTTAAGTTTATCAAAAAAATTGGAAATAATTTCATTCATTGGAATTTCATACACAAAGCTTTGTCGTAACGCGTCAATGAGTTCTGTTTTTACATACACGCCTCGGTGTTCTTGGGCCAATTCCATAATTGCCCCGGTATATTGCGTGGGAGCAATTATGGATAGCCCGACGTAAGGTTCCTGAATTTCTTCGATACTCTGAACATCAGGGTAATCACTGGGGTTATCCAAATTAAATTCATTGCCATTGGTTTGTTTAATTTTATAAGTAACACTGGGTGCGGTTAATACAATATCAATATTAAATTCTCGCTCAATGCGTTCTTGAATAATTTCCATGTGGAGTAGCCCCAAAAAGCCACAGCGAAAACCAAACCCCAAGGCTTGAGAGCTTTCTGTATCAAATGTTAGTGAAGAGTCATTCAGTTTTAATTTTTCAAGGGCCACTTTTAAATCTTCATAATCATTGGTATCCACTGGGTAAATGCCAGAAAAAACCATGGGCTTCACTTCTTTGTATCCAGATAACGCATCGGTAGCCGGTGATTTCGATAGGGTGATGGTGTCGCCAATATTTGCATCATCCACTTGTTTCATGCTGGATGTTACATACCCCACATTTCCATTTATAATCTGGCCGGAAGACGTCATTTTGGGTTTGAAATGGCCAATATCTGTGACATCAAAGGTTCGGCCCGTTGACATCATTTGAATTCTATCCCCTTTTTTTAGTTCGCCATTCATGACTCGTACATAAGCAATCACCCCACGATACGAATCATAATGCGCATCAAAAATAAGCGCGCGTAATTTGTCATCATTAAACTGTGATGTTGGTGCGGGAATCTTTTCAACAACATGATCCAATATGCCATCCACGCCAATGCCGGATTTTGCAGAACATTTGATGCAGTCTTCAGCCGGAATCCCAAAGACTTGTTCAATGTCCATGGCAACTTTATCCGCATCAGCCGCTGGCAAATCAATTTTATTAATGACCGGAATAATTTCCAAATCATTTTCAAGGGCCAAATAAAAATTGGCAATGGTTTGGGCTTCAATGCCTTGCGCGGCATCCACCAATAGCAAGGCCCCCTCACAAGCGGCAAGTGACCGAGATACCTCATAACTAAAATCCACATGCCCAGGAGTATCAATGAGATTTAATGTATACGTTGCGTTACCTTTAACATAATCCAAGCGAACGGCTTGCATTTTGATCGTAATCCCACGTTCACGTTCCAAGTCCATGGTATCGAGAAGTTGTGCTTTCATGTCCCGTTGCTCAACCGTATTGGTTAATTCAATCAGCCGGTCCGATAATGTTGATTTCCCGTGATCAATGTGCGCAATGATGCAAAAGTTTCGAATGTGTTCCATTAATGTGTATTATAACGGGTGAATCAAAAAAGCGGGAGTGTATTGTTATGATAAAATATAAATCATGACAATGGCATCTGTGTTCGCAATATGTAATGCTTTTTTTCCTGATCGTATCGTTAGAAATTGGCCCTTTAAGGGCATGAAATATTTAGATTTTGATCAATATCACTGCAATTTATTTCCCAAGCTTTTGGGAAGTTATGAACACGAATTGAGTGAAACTATAAACGAAATTTTAACAAAAGAATTTCGAACAGTGATTAATATTGGGTGTGCGGAAGGCTATTATTCCGTTGGTTTTGCCAGGCGATTCAAGTCGGCGATGATTCATGCCTATGATATAGACCCAGATGCTCAAAAGTTATGCTTAGACATGGCAAAAATCAATTCCGTTGAGGGTAGAGTGATCATATACGATCTTTGGGATCAATCAAATCAAGGCAATGCCAGACAATGAAACTCTACTCATTTGTGACTGTGAAGGCTATGAAAAAGAATTATTTAGCTCACATACAGCCCCCTATTTTAAGAATTGTCATTTATTAATTGAAACACATGATTGTTTTGAATTGGGCATTTCAAAGCAAATTAAAGATGCGCTATGTAACTCTCACCATATTCAGTCAATTTACAGCATCGAAGATTCAAAGAAACCAGAGGGTTATAACTTTGAAGAGGTTGATTTCCTTCCAATGAGATGGAAGGAAATGCTGTTGGCAGAACGTCGTATTGGCCCAATGGAGTGGCTGTTTCTTACGCCAAAATTAAGTTAGATATTTAATAATTTGATGGCACTTTTCTTCAAGTGTTCGTTTATTTAATTGAAACTGGTTTTGTATATCGGATAATTTTTTTTGATGAGTATCATATTCATTAGAGACTAAATATTTCTTAATTAATGCATGCAATTCATTGGCCGAGGAAACGATAGGGAATATGTTATTGATATCATCAAAGTAAGATATCACAGAGTCAGAAAGTAGACTGTAAATAATGGATGGTTTTTTTGAATATAGAAGATCCGTTAATAATGATGATTTTCCTAATGTTATGGCCAAATCGGTTTGATGAATGGTGGCATCCAAGTCATTACATATTTCAAAGTCATCAATGCCATATTTTTTAGCCAATTGATGATAAAAACGATGCGTCTGATAAGCGTTTTCATCTAGTTTTGGATGGTTTTTTAAAAGAACACGAAATGGCTTAATGGGGAGTAAATCACTCAGGCATCTGAATAAGTTTTCAAAAAGTAAAATAAGATTTAATTCATTTTCAATCAAATTTTCTGGACGGCTTTTATCCAACCAGGTATTAAAAATTGAAATGGTAAATGATTGTCTATCTGAATCAAAAGGATGTTGTAATTTAACCATATTATCTAGAGGCAAGCCTGTTTCAAGAATTTTGGTATGTGTTTGATTCAAACGATTGCACTGGTAGTGCCAGTGGCGAGTGGATAGTTGATTTTCGGAGAGTATCATATCAGGGAATTTGGCTGTAAATGGCAAATGGTGACGTTTTGTGTCATCAAATACAGTAAAGGGAAAAAAGTTAGGGGCATGTTCTAAAAATATCGTTTTAACATTCATTTCACGAGCTAAATCAATTAAATATATTTCTGTTGTACAAATAAACAGGTAATCCACTTGCCGAGTGGCAAGCATTTCTTTAACCAAATGAAATCGCGCAATCATTTCCAAAAAACTAGAATCAAGCAACCCATCGGGCAAATTTTTTTGATGGTTGTCTAAATGGTGGGTAATGTAGGTGTCTATGGTTGAAATAAAGTCAATGTGTTCTGATTTATAGAGTTTGAAAAGCTCATTTTTTGAGTAGCTATTTTGATCAAAATAAATTAGATTAGCTGGCTTGAAATGATGAGAGAGATCTTTCAATTGAGTAAATAATTTAAAGTGATTCAATAAATGTTCAGTGAATGTATGAAATCGATTAAATATAAATCCCGTATTTCTCGGGGAAAACATAATGGTTTTCATTTGGGGCTTTCAGTAAACAGGAGTGGCGCGAGATAGTCATCATATGAGAATAGAAGTTCTGGAATGAAGGGAGGGAGAGGTTGACTTAATGGTGTTGGATTGAATTTATAATGATGAATATTTGAAGAAGATAGAAATGATTGAATTATTTTTGAATTAAGCGTATTTGAGCAAAAGCAACGTGGGCATGGGGTATTAAAATCAACAAGAAGCGTTACATTTGTATTCATCTCAAAAGTATGATCACATTGGGCGCACTGACCAAAGAAAACATAGGTAAGGATTGGTAAAATATTGATTCGAAAATCAGTGATTTTAAAAATTGAGGGTGTTTTTTTGATTGGTACGGGGCATTGGTAGTAATCAATGATTTGATTTAATGGCGGTGAATTTGGAAATATAATGGAGAGTTCGGATGCAATAAAACATCCCATTTTACTCAATGTTTTCGGCTGTGCTCTGGAAATGTAAGTCAATAAAAATGTTAAGCACTCTTCGTATTTCTCATAGGCAAATTGCACAAATGCCAAGTCGAGTAAAAATGGTGTTCGTTCACGATCAGGCAAGGTTAAAATTGCAGCTACAGTATCTTTGTAATTACCAGAAAGTCGATGTGATTTTATTGGGCTTGTAGATTCCATCTGTAATCATTTTAGCACGTCAAATGATAATGATTATTAAAAAAGATTGGTTTTAAAATAAGCCATAATTTTTTCTGCCGCATGGCCATCACCATAAGGGCAGGGGGCATTTACGGGGGGGTGATTCATTACGGAGCTAAATGTGTTGGCCAACTCTTGTGGTTTTGAGCAAAGAAAACTATGTGTATTTAATGACTCTGTGCGTTCAGTTTTTTGTCGGCATACAATGACTCTTTTATTTAAAAAAGAGGCTTCTTCTTGAATGCCGCCACTGTCACTAATGATGAGTTTACAAGATGCAATTTTTTGAATCATGGTGGCATATTCAATCGGTTCAATGACTTGAACATGTGTTAATCGTTCTCGATGTTTGATTACATTCGGATTGGGATGAATAGGTAATTCAAATGTTAAATCAGGGGTTTGTTTTGCAAGGGAATTAATGGCATTGAACCAGTCGGAAAGATTTTGATGATTTTCTCGTCGGTGCATGGTGATCAGTACCGTATTTCCATCTTTGGGTGTAATCCCCCTTAAGTGATCAAGAACGGTATTACCAACAACTAAAATATTCCCTTGAACCTGTTCATTTCGAAGGTTTTGAGCATTTAACTCCGTCGGGCAAAGGTGAATACTGGCCAGTCGAGAGATGGCTTGGCGATACCCTTCCTCAGGGTAGGGTTGCATTAAGTCATATGTGCGTAGTCCCGCCTCTAAATGAATGATTGGTTTTTGGCGGTGAAAGCCAGACAAAGCCATCCCTAATGCTGAGGCTGTATCCCCTTGTACCAATACATGGGATATCCCATCAAAGATGTTATCTGGGGTTGCTAGACATGCGTGAATGGTGTCATTCATACGGTTTCCTGTATTCGAAACGTGTAACTTAAAATCAACCTGTGCATCGACTAAATCCAAATGTTGCCCAGTAAATAAGGTTTTATACGGGATTTCGCCGTCGAGTTGGTTTAATAGTGGTTGAATTTTAATATATTCTGGTCGGGTGCCAAAGCAAATGAGTATCATTAAATTAGTTTAGCACACGATGAAAAGAAATGAGCGTGAATTTATAAAAAAGTGAGCTGTGATAATATAGGTTTATGGGCAGTTTAAAAAAATTTAAATTGAATGATATTATAAATAAGTACAATTTAAAAACATTTGTTGAAACAGGAACAGGTGAGGGGGATAGTTTATTTTATGCAGCGAAACATTCTTTTGAACATTGCTACTCTATTGAATTAAACAACCAGTTATTCAAAAAAACATTTAAAATTTTTAATTCAGATTATATTTCGGTCTTAAATGGATCTTCATCTCAAGAATTAAGAAAACTAATTCTTCAAATATCCAATGATCCAGCTTTGTTTTTTTTAGACGCGCATTTTCCATCAGCTCCGGATTTCGGTTTGGGTGAATATAACGATTTTGAAGACGAAAAAGACAATATCCCAATTATTGATGAGTTATATGACATCCATCAATTAAGAAAAGACAAAAAAGATGTGATCATTATTGATGATTTAAGGCTCTTTAAACCCTATAAGCCAAACCCATTGCCAGATGAGTTGAGCATTTTTCCAAAGGTTATTGAAGCATGCGCTCAGTATTTTCAAAAATCACATGAGTTTTTAGAAGTCCAACAAGATGAAGGTTATTTGGTATTATTGCCGAAGTTAAAAACAACAAGCGAGACCTCAAAGGTAAGGCATCTTATTTTGCCATTCATTCAGAAGGCTGAAAAAATAGCCGATATAGGATTTGGTGGGGATAAAATTATTTCAAATGCTGTTGGAATTGATTATGAGATTCCATATACTTACACCGGAGATGATCACGTTGATATTGGGTGTGATGTTTTAAAAGGAATCCCAGTTGATGATCATGCGTTTGATTGTGTGTATTCGTCTCATTTAATTGAGGATTTTGAAGATACCAAAAGCATATTGAGGGAGTTCATTCGAATTTTAAAATCAGATGGTATTTTAGCATTGGTTGTACCCAATGAAGTGATATATCGTGAGCATTGTTTGAAAACCAATCAACAATATAATAGCCACCATAAAATTAATCATATGGATGCAAATTATTTAGAAAGTACATTGAAATCAATGGCCGTAAATTTTGAGGTTTTATATAAAGAGAATTTAATCATTGATTATAATTCAATTTTAATTGTTAGATTAATATCATGACATTAAATAAGTTTGATGATTTATTTGATTCTTTGGATCAGGTCGAGCGATATCAAGATATACGAGTGAATGGAAAAACAATCGTTGAGGGAATGAGAGATTGTGAAAATCGGTACGAGTGCATCAAAGCACTTGTTAAAAATCCAAATAGAAGGTTTACAATCTTAGATGTGGGAGCTAATTTTGGCTATTACTCCGTTCGATTATTGGAAGATTTTCCATTGGCTTTTGCTGTTCTCATTCAGCCATACGATGAGGCTAAAGTATTGAAAAAAGTCATTGAATTAAATACCAATATTAAAGATCGTGTGATTATTTTAAATACAGAATGCAATAAGGAAAACATGGAGCGCTTATCAAAATGTGAGCATTTCGATTTGATTTTATGTTTAAATATTTTGCATCATTTTAAAGATTCATTAGACATTTATGAGGCCTTTAAACAAATGACGCGTCAGCTTATTATTGAAACGCCGCCAGTGGACGATGTGAATTCATGTGGTCAGCAGAACCTTGAGGCTATATTTAATATTGTTAATAAAGAATGTCATAATAAATCCTCCAGGGGTTTTGAACGCCACACATTGAAATCCACATTCTCTCACATTTACGATTATTCGTTTGACAGTCATGGTGTAAAAACAATTCCATTTTACCAGTTTCCATTGAGTAAATCGCTATCAATGGATGGTAGTGAAAAAAAGTTTGTTCATATGTTTAATAATAATGAACGAATATTTCAAAAAAATGAAAATGGGGCATTGGTTAATTATGAGTATATTCATGGAATAAATTTAAATACGTTTTTTTCTTTAAATGGAATTTATCCATCAAAAGTTGATTTACTAGACAAGTTAAACATAGAAAAAATTCAAACCGATTATTCATGGAATAATTCATTAAGAGACTTGGTTCATTGGAATTTTATTTTAAATGAAAAACTTTGTTTGATTGATGAAAAAGATAGCTTCACAACAAGCCCGATGATGCAAAAAAAAGCAGATCATGAGATTAATGATCAAGTGCAATTAAATATTATTCACAACGATATTCATCGTCATTTTGGTAAAAAAATTAATATTATCCGACGACATGCCAAAGGGGATGTGTTTTTAACCGAGCCCATATTGACACAATTAGGAAAAAAATACCGCGTGAATTTAACAACCAATCACCCAAATATGTTCAATTTACACAATGATTTTAGTGTTAATCAAAGGGGTGAATACGACATTACCATTCATTTAGATAATGTTTATGAACATCATCCAAAACAACATATTTTAACCGCTTACATCAATGAGGTTAAACAGTGGGTTCAAGAAGACATTGTCTTTCGATCGCCAGAGATCCAATTTACTGAAGAAGAGAAACGATTAATTCGTATCTTGGCCAAGGAACCCTTTGTCGTAATTAATATTGATCCTTCAGAGTATTATCAAAACACTCGCAGAGTGTATGGCATTGATGTTAAAAAGATGGCTGAAGAAATACAAAAAACATATGGGCTAAAGGTGGTTGAGGTTGGTTTGCACAATACATACGATTTACCAAGAGTTGCTTTGAAAAACGAACGAGAAGCCATGGTCTTAATTGCGGCATCGCAGTTATTTATCGGTCTTGATTCATTTTTCTTGCATATTGCAGGGGCCTTAAAAAAGAAAGCCATCGGTTTTTTTGGGTCAGTAAATCCAAACTATCGGTTATTTCAAATTGATCATATTAAAATCTTTCAGAATAACTGTGAACGACAACATTGCTATCATAATGCATTTCACTATGGTGAAAAAGAGTGTGAATTAAATATGAAAATACCAAAGTGCAACCTTCATAATATGGACGATGTATTAAATGTAATTAGCGAGACGCTTTTTAAGCAAGATGAATTATTTTAATTAAAGCTTAAATCAGCTAAAATAAACGCATGGTCATCAATGAGACAGCATTAAAAAAATCCAACGTACTGGTTGTGGGAGACTTAATATTAGATCAATATTACTGGACGCAAGTGCGTCGAATTTCACCTGAAGCCCCTGTGCCCGTTTGCCATATCCAAAAAAAAACATCTTGTTTGGGGGGTGCTGGAAATGTTGCCAATAATTTAAGCTCATTTGGCATCAATGTCAGTGTGGCTGGCGTGATCGGAAAAGACTCAAATGCAAAAATAATGGCGACTCACTTTAAACAAGCCAACATTAATATGACCCATCTGATTGAGTTAGAAAACTATCCAACCATCTGTAAAACCCGAGTCATTGCCAAAGATCAGCAAATATGTCGATTGGATGATGAGGATTCCAACATGAATATAGATGACAGCCTAACATTATGTTTGAATCAATTGTTAACAAGTTCAATTGATTTTAATGCCATTATTTTATCGGATTACAATAAAGGGGTGATTTCAAAAGAAATGGCCCAAGCAATCATTCAGTTTGCGAATGACAAAAATATTCCCATTGTGGTTGATCCAAAGTGCAATGACGTTAATAAATATGCTGGCGCCACATACCTTACTCCGAATTTAAAAGAATTTCATGAAATGATTGGCGAAATTGATGATATTAATTTGGACGAGCTTGTAAAAAAAGGGCAAGAAATAAACAGGAAGTACAACATAAAACATCTCATTTTAACTCGAAGTGAAAACGGCATGAGTCATATTTCATCAAATGAAATTCAACATTATGCAACCAAAGCCATTGAGTTGTCCGATGTTACCGGTGCTGGAGACACAGTGGTGGCTGCAATTGCCGCGGGGGCGTCACTAAACCTTGATCCAAAAGACATCATTCATTTTGCAAATCTAGCGGCCGGGGTTGTTGTATCGAAGATTGGTACTGCCACGGCAACAGTTCAGGAGATTATGGATCATGAGCAACATTTTTGATGCATCTTCCATTCCAAGTTATCTAGATGCCATTAAACATCAAAAAGTGGTCTTTACGAATGGGTGTTTTGATTTGCTGCACCCAGGGCATCTTTATTATTTAAACGAAGCAAAAGAGTTGGGTGATATATTAATTGTGGGGTTGAATTCTGATCACTCCGTAAGGCAAATCAAAGGAAATAATCGACCGATAAATGACGAACATTTTAGAGCAGAAATGTTGATTGGGTTAAAGCCAGTGGATGCGGTTGTTTTATTTGACGAAGACACCCCAATTCAAATTATTTCCATTATCAAACCCGCCATTCATGTTAAAGGTGGGGATTACAACATAACAAAACTTCCAGAGTATGAAACAGTCGTCAGTAATGGTGGAGAAGTAAAGCTATTGTCTTTTTTAGACGGGTATTCTTCAACAAATATAATTAATAAATTAATCAACAATTAGTCGGGGATATTGAAAAGGCACAGCACGTTGTTTTGCCAGGGACAAGGGCATGAGTATTGGGTAGTGCTACCTCATGATACGGAAGTTTAGATAAGATCCGTGAAAAATGGTTATCCAGATCAGTTATAAATTTAGAGATCTTTGCCAGATCTTTAACAAACTGATGCTGGTAGGCAATGGCAAAAAAATCAGAATAATTGATCAGTGTTTCATGGTCATAAAAATGAAAAAAAGACACAACATAAGCGGATTGAATCATCGGTACAAGATGAACAAAGTTCGGCTGTATTACTAATTCAAAACTTGTTGAATCAATAATAACAACATCCGGGGGGGGAGTAATAGAGTATGATTTTTCGTTCTCGCTCCACGGGCTTTTAATAAACGACAGGGTGGCATTTGGTAATTCAATGGCGAAAAGTTCTAAAGAAAAGAACGGTGCAACAATACTGGCATGAATGTGGTTGGTAGGGTGTGAAAACTGGAAGAGGTCAATGAGTTGAATCACTTGTTGTGAGGCGTTCATGGTTAAAATGAGCAAGTGGTAATTTTTTTTGGCGGGCAAGCTAGAAAAAAGTTGGTTCAAAAATAAAATGTCGTTTTTCGCCAATGGGGAAGGGCCCATTTGAGGGGTTTTTAAGGAGGGCAATGAAAAGATGGATTGAATCTCACATGATACAGGGGCATGCGGGTGAAATGTTGAATTAATGACAGACCCACCGAGTGGATGGAGTCGATCCTGTAGATCAATTGGGGTTTTTGATAGAGTAAAGATATAGGCATAAGATAGCCATTCATCAGTAATAATAATCATTTGATCAATCCCAATAGCGGCAAGGGAATCAACCATGGCCCGATGTTTATTGGGTAAAATAACCCGTCGGCATTGCCGACTTAAGTGTTTGATCAGTAGGCAAATCATGGCAATATCTGCTGGATGATCAATGTCGCATAAGATGTTGCCTTCATAACTCGATTCAATTAAGGGAATAAGGTGCCCAAAGGCATCGGAAGAAATAGATAAAGGTGACATGGGAAATCTCAGGGAAAGTAAGCGTTCCCATTGATCAATCATGCCCAGTTTCGATTTTTCCATTCTAATTATTATATAATGAATGGAATGATAAAAGTAATTCTCATTGATTGGGGTAAAAACAACATCAAATCAGAACGAAATATGGGATTTGATTGGTTTTATAACAAGCAGGGGGTGTATTCAATCCTAAAAAATATGCGTCAAAGAAAATCACAGCCATTTGAATTAATATTGGTAATTAACGATGCCAGTTTAGAGAATGAATACGATTATTTACAAGATGAATTTAAGTTTATTGAAACAATTATCTATCGATCTAGCAATATGGGGTTGGATTGGGGGGGGTACAATGAAGGCGTTCAATATTTAAAAAAACAATCATACGAAGGCGACCTAATACTCATGAATTCAGGGTGCATTGGCCCAACAACCAACGATTGGATTGATCCCTATGCCAAGTTGTTCAATAGTGACGATAATGTTGGTTTGGTTGGGACTACTTATTGTGGGTATGCCATATGCCTAGAAGGACAACCGTTTAGGCCTCATATTCAATCCTATTTCTTATATTCTTCAATGAGTATTGTAACGTCCATTCTTTCAGATGGGTTGCGAGGGTTATATACTGATGAAAAAAGCAGCGTTATTGAAAAAGCTGAAATTGAGTTTTCTCAAAAAGTATTAAAAAAAGGGTATTGCATTAAGGCCAAACTCGATAATTTTCACTATTCATTGGGGGATCCCTGGGTATTTTTCAATAAAAAAATGGAGCCAAAACTTCAGCCCGGTTTCCCTCCTTTTTACATTTAATTCAGGCGTTCCCAATGTGCTAGGGCATTCCCAGAGTCAATGGATTCGGAAAGGTCACGATTCATTTGGTCAATGTTTTTCCCGATCACTGTCCCAATCGCCGCGCATTGATAGCATAAAAAATTCATTAGTTCTTTGTTCGATCCAGAAAGCGCATCAATCCCTGCGGTTAAACTATTTTTTGGGTCTTGCTCCCCTAAATCAAGGGGGGCATGATTGAGTGCTTCCGGGGACATAAAATCAAATGTTGGGGTTTCATTGTTCTGAGAGACAATAAAAGGTGCACGTCGATCATAGGGGAGAAGTGTTGAGCCTTCAATCCCTCGAACCAGTAATAAATCATCATATATACCGGCATGATGAACAAGATCAATGGTTTTTTGTTTGTATGGCGGGTGAGTAAATCCTGTTAAGCAAATCGTGCGATCAGCAGAAAAAGGTTGCAGCCATTTTTCAATGGTGGCAAGTACAGGGCGTTTGACAATGTCAATACGTGTTGGAATCAAGGCATGAAGTGCGGGGCAAAAAACAGATTGATCAATATAGCCCCAACCAATCGTAGGATCTAAAATGGTTTGCTCAACCTCTCCCAATGATTTTAGTGGGTTTTTGTTGGCCATTAAAAAGAGCTTATGGGTATTCATGCCATTTTTTGGGGATACAGTATGCACCCCATGTAAAATGGATGGAATGCCGATGGAGGCAAGCAATGCCGCTAAAAATGGTTGCAAAAAGTAGTGGCGATTAAAGCCGTCATAAGGCGTTGCCATATCAATCAGGACTGGGATATCCAAATTGACGTTGCTGCTTTTGTTATGAAAGAAGTCATATACGGCGGTGTTCTCCTCAAATGTTTCTTCTTTTAATCTTAGACCTTCCAATAATGCGGCTATTTTAAAGTCGGGCGTATTTTTTTCAGCAATGTCCGTAAGGCATTGAGTTAATATTTCCTGAGTTAAAGATTGATGTAGTAGTAATTTGCTTATCTGCTGATCGATAAATAAGTTTGAATCTGGATGAAATAAAAAATGCAATTCATTTGGTAATAAGTTATCAAGATTATTTTTTAATCGAGCCAAAGCAAACGCCTCCTCATCCGTAGAATCAAGCATCAACCAAGCGGTAACAAGCGTTGCTTTCATGGCCATCGGAATATCTGTTGAATGAAGATGGTGAATGACAAAATCAATATCCTCAGAGCTCAAATGCTTGCTCATCGTTTTGCCGGTTCCTTTGCCTTTTAATATCTCTTTAAATTTTAATTTTGTATCCATATCTATAGTATTAAAAAAGATTCATATTATTACCAGAAGAAATTATTTGTAAAAAATAGTAAAAAATAAAAAAATTACGTTAAAAATATTGGTCAAATGGTTGAAATTTTGTCATAATACCAAATGTTTCAAAACGAATCATTTTAATATTTGAATCCGTTACAATAGATCGGTAGAATTATATTAAGAACAGTTTCAAGACATAATACAAAACAAGTAATTCTCACAACATGTTTTGTATTATTATTACAAAAAAAGGAGAGATGTTATGCCAGTAGGAAATAAAATGTTTCAGGGTGAATTCACTGAGATGGATGAAATGACAAACCAAAGTATTATTAACAAACGACGAATTATTAATGGGTATGATGATGGTCTACTTCAAGCATCTCCATTAAAGCACCCTTGGGCAAGAGATATTTTTAAAGGCATGCAAAAAAACAATTGGGTGGCAGAAGAAATATCTTTTCAAAAAGATAAAGAGCAATGGGAAAATAATGATCTTAACGAGCAAGAGCGAACTTGTTTTTTAAGAGCCTTAGCTTTTGCATCAAATTTAGACGGTCTGCTGGTCAATTCTTTATCTGAAGTCATTAAGCCTCACATTACATCTCCTGAGGTTGTATTGGCCGTAGCGCGTCAAATTTATGAAGAGTGTTTACACGTTGATAGTTATTCTTGCATGGTTGAGGCGGTTGGTCTTGATCCAGAAGAAGTGTATGGTTTGTATCGAAAAGATAAGGATTTATTTTATAAAAATAAACGAGTGCTTGAGTCCATGTATAAAATTAATCGGGCTGATTTTTCAACAAAAACAACCGAAGGGGCCAAAGAGTTTCTTGAAGCATGCACAACAAATTTGATTTTTGAAGGAATATTCTTCTTCAGTGCATTCCTAGTATTCTATAATTTTGGTCGTCATAACAAAATGCCAGGCAGTAAAGAAATGATTCAGTTCATTAATCGAGATGAAGACCTCCATGTGCGTCTTTTTGTTAATATCATCAATTCAATTAAGGAAGAGCAGCCAGAGGTTTGGACCGATGATCTGAAAAGTACAATGCGGCAAAACATTATTGATTCAGTTGAAATGGAAATTGAATGGGGGGTATCATGCATTGGTGAGGGAATTTTAGGAATTACACCAGTGATGCTAAAAGAGTATATTCAATTTATTGGTGATATGCGGTTGGATTCAATTGGTTTGGGAAAAGCGTTTAATTCTCTGAATCCTTTTCCATGGTTGGATGAATTTACACAAAACAACATGATTGAAACCAATTTCTTTGAAGGAACAGTGAGAGAATACCAATCTGGAAGTCTAGAGTGGTAATATATTGAGTCTAGGCTCAGACTGTGCTAATATTTTAATCTAAAGTTGGAGGTATAAAATGGCAATTGAATTTTACAACGTAAAAAAAAGAAAAAAAGTTTCAATCAATGAATCTGAAATTAAGAAAGTTGAGTACAAAAGAGAAACAACCAAAGGTGTGCAGGTTCGTTATGCTTTTAGAGCTCAAGATGATGATGGAACAAATTTAACAAAATTCGTAAGCAAAGCAGATTACGATAAAGTTGATGCGCCAGTTGCAGCATAATTGAATCAATAATTAATGAAGGAAAGGGCCCCAAGAAATTGGGGCTTTTTTTATGAATACATTAACGCAGTCGGTTATATTTGAAGGAATTGGAATTCATTCCGGTAAAAAAGTCAAAATGAGTGTTGGCCCATCCAGAGCCGAAGGGATTTCTTTTGAATTAAATCAGCAAGATGTGTTGGTAGAATCATCTGCCATTGGAATCAATCATATTCGATCAACAAGCTTAACCAATGGATCCATAACCATTCAGACCCCAGAGCATTTTCTTGCAGCGTGTTATGCACTGGAATTAAACCATGTATCCGTTCAATTGGATTCAGAAGAGTTGCCCATATTGGATGGAAGCTCCATTGATTTTATTAATAAACTGAATCCTCACTTAATAAAAATTAATTCGAAAGACAAAGAAAAACTAACGATTCGTACTGACGTTGAATTTAAAATAAGTAATTCTCATTATTTTGTTTTCCCCTCAGATAAATTAAAAATTTCGGTGTTCTTATCGTATCCGGATCATTGGATTAAATCCATGAGCTTCTATTATGAGCATTCAAAAGAAGCCTTCATTCAATCCATTGCTTCTGCAAGAACATATGGGTTTACACATGAAATTGAAGCGTTAAAAGCGCAAGGATTGGCCAAAGGGGGGTCGTTAGATAATGCGTTAATTGTATCTGATAATGGGTATCTGAATGATCCTCGATATGAAGATGAATTGGCTCGACATAAAATATTAGATTTTATTGGTGACATGTCGATTTGTGGAAAAGAAGTATGTGGTCATTTTGTATTGATTCGACCATCTCATTTGGGTAACTGTGAGTTATTAAAGAAGCTAGTTTAGTTTTCAGTCGAATTTGATTTCATTAATCGTTCGGCAATTTTAACGGCCGAGTCTTTTTTTTCATTATCATTGATAACCAAGTCTTTTAATACTTCAATAAGTTTTGAATCTTTTTCAGATATTTCTTTACCAATAATACCTTCAAGTTTTAATGCCAATATAATGAGTGCTGAAACAATTTTGCTTTCATCTTTACCTAAATGTGGCAATACTTGTTGAAGCGTGTGAATAAATTTTTTGTGAAGTTCTTGTTTTCGAGGAAGTAACCCAGATGTGGCAATGTCTGGATCATTGGGTAAATCTAATAATGGATCTTCAGAGGGTGAGTGTGGTTGTAGTTCCGGCATTACTTTGTAAGTTCACTTTTAAATTCATCCATGGAATGGATAAACGATTGATAATTAATTGAATAGTAGACATTTCGACCTTTTTTACGCGCTTTTGTTATTCCAGCACGTCGCAAAGTATTTAAGTGATGTGAGGTTGTGGATTGTTCTAAGAAAAAATGTTTTTCAACATCTTGGGCACACATTTCTTCATTTTTAATCAAAAGTTGAATTATCTTTAGTCGATCTTCATTTGCTAAAGCTTTAAATAAATCAATATAGTTATTTTTCATATCCAATCTCCTGAATTCCCATGTAGCTTTGCAACTGTTTGGGTATTTGTATTATACCAGATTCTGTCTGGTAATTTTCCAATATGGCAGCAAATGTTCGACCTACTGCAAGACCAGATCCATTCAGTGTGTGAAGGTAATCCACTGATTGATTTGTGTCTCTATATCTTATTTTCGATCGTCTTGCTTGAAAATCAAGGAAATTAGAACAAGAAGATATTTCTCGATACTGATTTTGTGATGGAAACCATACTTCTAGGTCATAAGTTTTGGATGAAGAAAAGCCGATATCCCCACTACAAAGTTGTACCACGCGATATGGAAGTTCTAATAGTTGAAGTATTTTTTCAGCATGATAGAGGAGTTCCATCAAAAATTTATTTGATTGACTGGGTTCCACCAATTGTACCAATTCAACCTTATTAAATTGATGAAGACGAATAATTCCCTTCATGTCTTTGCCATAACTTCCGGCTTCTTTTCTAAAACATTGTGTAAAGGCACAGTATTTAATGGGAAGCTGTTCATTGGGAATAATTTCACCATGGTGATGGTTGGTTAATTGAACCTCTGCTGTTGGACTTAACCAGTAATCATTATCTATTTTATATAAATCATCTTCAAATTTTGGCAATTGCCCGGTTCCTTGCATGGCAGCAGAGTTAACCACAACCGGGGGTGAAACCTCGGTATACCCATGAGACTGTGTGTGAACATCAAGCATAAAGCTTGATATGGCCCGTTCAAGTTTAGCACCAAGTCCAGTAAAGGTCGCAAAGCGTGATCCCGTGACTTTTGTCGCTCGATCAAAGTCAATTAGTTGAAGTTTAATGGCCAATTCATCATGTGTTTTAGCTTTAAAATTAAAAGATTTGGGTGTTCCTTCTTCTCGAATAACAATGTTGCTTGTTTCATCTTGACCAATGGGGGTATCCGGTTGAAGAATATTTGGAATTTCAATTGAAAATCCATCCAATTTATCTTTCACGTTATTGACATCTTCTTGAAGTTCTTTAAGATTTTTTGATAGTTCAGATAATTTCTGACGCTCTTCATCCGTTGGTTTTCCCTTTGGAATGGATTCATTTCTCAATGCTTGCAATCGTTCAAGTTCTTGTTGTTTTTCTCGCCACTGAATATCCAATTGTTGAAGTGTAGTAAAAACATCATCTGAACAACCACGGTTTTTCAATGATAATTTTACAGTTTCTGGATGTTCTCTTAATAATTTTGGATTAATCATGAAAGCCTCGATTCTTGTAAGTTCCTAAATGTTTAAAAAACTGAGATTTCTTTTTGATCTTAGCAAACAATTCATTCAATAATATGTTATCGAATTTTGTTGGGAATTCAACAAAAAATATATACGATCCCATATCAGATTTTTCAGGTCGGGAGAGAATTTTTGACAAGTTAATTTGATGGTCTTTAAATATTTCCAAGACACTCAATAAACTTCCTGGTGAATCTTTTGGAGTAGAAAATGCCAACAATGATTGTGTCATATCATGAATGGATTTGACATCGGGTTCTGCCCTGCCAATCAAGCAAAATTCAGTACTATTCATTTTTTGATCTTGAATATTTTTTTCAATGATATGGATGGAAAAATAGTCCGCAATCCCTTGATGGCCAATAACCACTGTGGTGTCTCTGGGTAATTTTAATGCATCAATCATTGGAACGGATCCTGCGGTAGAAGGTGCGTGGTGAAGTGTTGCATGGGGGCAGTTGGACTGAATGAACGCATAGCATTGAGCAATGGCATGGGGCATTGAAACAATATGTTGAATATTGGTGGCCTGAATGGCGTTATTAAAACTCAATATACTCTGATTAATTGGCATGGTATAACTGGAATGAATGTAGGTGTTTTCAATATGCGTTAATGCATCCAAGACACGATTTACCGGTCCTTCAATGGAGTTTTCAATCGGAGAAAATACATAATCGACGGACTCATTGGTTAATGCATCAAATAGACGATCCAATGACTGATATTCAATCATTTCAGAATGGGTTAATTCATGATCTTGAATGGCTTTTTGACAAGCAAAATGAGTAAATGTTCCCTTTGGCCCTAAGTAACCAATACGCATTAAAGTGTGGGGTATAATGGAAATGCCTCACATAGCGATAACACCATGCTTTGAGCCTTTTCTGCCGTGGCAACATCATCAGGGTTGGATAATACCAAGTCCACGATATCAACAATTTTTTTGAATTCGTCTTCTTTAAATCCTCGAGATGTAGCGGCTGGCGTACCAAAGCGAAGCCCAGAGGTCACAAATGGACTTTCTGTATCAAATGGAACGGCATTCTTATTGGCCGTGATTCCAATGTCATCCAATACCTTTTCAGCAACTTTTCCCGTTAATCCTTTATTCCTTAAATCAACTAGATTTAAATGATTATCAGACCCATTGGTTAGAACTTTGAATCCATAATGAATAAATTGCTCAGCCATGGCTTTGGCATTGTTAACAACTTGTTGTTGGTACTCTTTAAAACTAGGATCAAGTGCTTGTTTAAATGATACGGCTTTAGCAGCGATAACATGCATGAGTGGGCCACCTTGAGTTCCTGGAAAAACAGATTTGTTAAACTCTTTTGCCAAATTCTCATTATTGGTTAAAATGATGCCCCCACGAGGTCCTCGTAATGACTTGTGGGTGGTTGATGTCACAACATCGGCATGTGGAACCGGCGAGGGATGATGCCCACTGGCAACCAATCCAGCAATATGTGCCATATCAACCATAAAGTATGCGCCGACTGATTTTGCAATTTTAGCCATTCTCTCAAAGTCAATGATTCTAGGGTAAGCCGATGCGCCGCCAATAATAAGCTTGGGCTGATGTTCTTTAGCCAGTCGATCAAGTTCATCATAATCCAGTAGTTCGGTATCTTTATCAATGCCATATGAAACAACATTAAAAAACTTTCCTGAAAAATTTA
>DBHX01000011.1 GCA_002296285.1 bacterium UBP8_UBA817 | reverse complement strand
ATCGGTTGCGGTGCGATTGATTGTTGAAAAGGAAAAAGAAATTGATGCGTTTACCATCAGTGATTCCTACAAAGTAACGGCAATTTTTAAATCAAATGATATGACACTCGAAGCTGAATATTCCAAAGAATTTGAGTCAAAAGATGCCGCAGAAACATTCTTAAATGGATTGAACAGTGCCTCTTTTATCATTTCTTCTGTGAATCAGAAGGAATCCAAGCGAAGCCCACGAGCACCATTTACAACCAGTTCACTGCAACAAGAGGCCTCGGGTAAATTAGGGTATTCGGTATCAAAAACAATGACGCTCGCTCAACGATTGTATGAGGCGGGGCATATTACATATATGCGAACGGATGGGACGACATTATCGGAGGATGCTAAAACTGGGGCATTTAAGTTTATATCCACGCGTTATGGAAAGAATTACCATCACGAGCGTGACTATCAGTCCAAGATTAAAGGGGCTCAAGAAGCGCATGAAGCCATTCGTCCGACCAATATCGATGTTACGGAGGCTGGAAATGATGATGGTGAGAGACGACTGTATCAGTTAATTTGGCAGCGGACCATTGCAAGTCAAATGTCGGATGCCAAGTTGCTGAAAACCGTGATCCAAATACCCGTTGCCGATGGTTTTTTTGAAGCCAAAGGGGAAGTGGTTTCATTTGATGGTTTTTTAAAGGTTTATCCAACGGGATCCAAAGACAAGGTTTTACCGAACGTGGTTGAAGGGCAATCCTTGTTTGAGCAATCCATGCGAGCCCGTCAAAAATTCACAAAACCACCGGCCCGATACACAGAAGCCAGTTTGGTTAAAAAATTGGAAGAACTTGGGATTGGACGCCCAAGTACATACGCGCCAACCATTACAACCATTCAAAAAAGAGAATATGTTGAGCGGATCGAATCTGAAGGGAAAAAACGCAATGTGATCGTTTTGGTTCGAGAAAATGATCAGGTTATTGAAACGGCTGAGGAAGAAGGGTTCGGTAATGATCGAGGAAAATTGCAACCCACGGATATTGGGACATTGGTTACCGATTATTTGGTGGGGCATTTTGATCGGGTCATGAATTATCAATTTACGGCTGAAATTGAGGCTGAGTTTGATGCTATTTTAACCGATGAGCTGGATTGGACCGATATGTTGAAGCGATTTTACAGCAAGTTTCACCCAAAAATCGAATCCGCTGAGGCCGATGATGAGCGAATCAATGAAGAGCGTGATTTGGGCAAAGACCCAAAAACAGGCAAAACGGTGTATGCCAAAATTGGTCGCTATGGGCCGTTTGTTCAGTTGGGTGAGAATGATGATGATGATAAGCGATCCATATCGCTTAAAAAAGGCTTGAAGTACACCACATTGACGTTTGAAGAAGCGTTGGAATGTTTGGCTTATCCCATAGAGTTGGGTGAATATAAAGATGTGATGGTTACCATAAATATTGGGCGCTTTGGCATTTATATTAAGCATGGCGAAAAAAATTACTCCATGAAAGATCGCGTGATTGAAAAACTCGACGATGCCATTGAACTCATCGATGAAATTGATAGTGAGCGAGCCAGCCGTGAAATTCAGGTATTTGATCATGACGGAGATGCGATCAATGTATTAAATGGGCGATATGGGCCCTATATTTCTCATAAGAAAAAGAATTATAAAATACCCAAAGATCAGGATCCAAAAGCATTGACTCTGGACGCTTGTTTAAAAATCATAAGCGAAGCTCCGAAAAAAACCACGCGTAGACGCAAGAAAAAGTGATTCTTTTAACAACAAGGGACGAGGTTCGGGCATTTAGGGCAACCTGCCAGGGGACGCTTGGCTTTGTTCCAACCATGGGTGCTTTGCATGAGGGGCATGAGTCATTAATAGCGAAGAGTGTGGCGTTGTGCGATGACACCATTGTGTCCATTTATGTGAATCCAACGCAATTTGCGCCAACTGAAGATTTTGATGATTACCCGAGGACGCTGGATCATGATCAGTCAATTTGTAAAAAGCACGGAGTTTCAGCCATTTTTATACCCAAAGAAGACGTGATTTATCCAGATGGAAAGAAGGCGCGCTATGCTCCGAATGATCTGGTGGCTCACATTATGTGTGGGAAAAGTCGCCCCCATTTTTTTTATGGGGTATGCAACGTGTTGGAGCGATTATTTGGCATTATTGAGCCATCGCATGCTTTTTTTGGGAATAAAGATTTACAGCAACGCGTCATTATTGAGCAAATGGTTAAGGATTTGGCGTTACCCATTGTAATCATTGGGTGTCCCATCATTCGCGAATCCAATGGGCTCGCCATGAGTTCTCGAAACGCTTATTTGGATCAGGAGGCACTTGAACGTTCAAGCAATATTTCAAAGGTGCTTCACGATGTGGCCATTCATGTTCGAAATGATCGATGGTCCACCCATCGGGTTCGGCAATTTGTTGCCGCTGAATTGGAAGGGCGTGGTCTAAAAGGAGATTACGTTGAAGTTTATCGTCCATCAACCAGAAAGGTTGTGGAGGGAGAGATTGAGCCGGGTGATCATTGTTGTGTGGCCGTTTGGTGTGACTCTATTCGATTGATTGATAATTGGTTATTGCTTTAAGTTATGCAAATAATTTCGGAATTATTTGATCGGGTAGATCGCCGCAATCCCACGATAAATTAATGTTGGAATGAGATGGGTGCGCAATAGAGATTTCGCGGCTCTATGAAAAACTGATTTTAATCGATATAATAAATGTACAAATTTTTTTAGGAGGCCATTATGTCAAATCGTGGAGGATTTTTAGAGGGGTTAATCGTGGGCGCAATTTTAGGTGGTTTATCCATTTTAGTCGCCGCACCAAATTCTAGAAAAGAATTGCAATACAAAATTAAACAATTACGCGATGAAAACGACGATATTATTGAGGCCACAAAGGAAAGTACCGAAGACTTAATTGAAAAAACGAAGCAATCCATTGAGAGCGGATTTGATCGTTTGGGAGATATTTTAAAAGAAAATCAAAAAATTGTGGCTGAA
>DBHX01000050.1 GCA_002296285.1 bacterium UBP8_UBA817 | reverse complement strand
ACGATCCATTATGTTGAAAAAGTAATACAAAAACAAATGGGCACAGATAAACTTAAATGAGAGAATAGGTAGTAAAACGTAGTTAAAAAAAGAAAGGGTTGAGATGCAAGGAAAACAAGTCCTAAATGAGACACTATTTGTATACAATTTAAGTATAGAAACATTTGTTCCTGAAAATCACATTCTAAGAAACATTAACCAAATCGTCGATCTAAGTTTTGTCCGAGAGTTAACTCAAGATAAATACTGTTAAAATAACGGACGAACATCGATAGATCCCGAACTATTTTTCAGGCTGATGATCATTAAATATATTTACGGGATTGAATCTGAACGACGATTATGTGAGGATGCCCATAGCCATATGGGATATCGATGGTTTTGTCGGCTAAGCATGCAAGATTCAGTGCCCCATCACTCGTCATTGACAAAAATACGAGATCGATTGGGCGAAGATACCATTGAGCAGTTTTTTGACTGTATTGTTAAACAGTGTTGTCAACATGGGCTTGTAAAAGGGACGCGAATTATTACAGATGGCACACTGATTAAGGCCAATGCATCCATTAACAGCTTAGAAGCAATCAACATGATAGAACGACATCAAGAAAAGGTACGTGAAAAGAGCGATTGAAATGAACCTAATCAAAAACGTGTTCAACCAAAATTAAGTAATAAAACGCACCAGTCTCGAACAGATCCAGAAAGTACATTGGCCTATAAAAATGGATGTTCAAACGGCTTGAAATACAAAGGTCATTTTAGCATAGATGCTGAATACGGAATTATATTGGATCCATTTATATCAACAGGGGCTGACCATGAATCCAAACACTATCTTAACCGTTTAGAAACTATTCAGCACAAACATGACATTACAATTGAGGAAACAGTTGCAGATAGAGGGTATGGAACGGGCACAATAATATCAACATTATTTGAGCGTAATATTCGACCCTTAATTCCGTTGTTCCATCACTCATCTGGATCAGCCATGCCCGCAGGTTTTGTATATGATCCAACCACAGACACCATTCAGTGTCCAACTGGAAATAAGCTTATCGCTACAGGAAAAAAAGACAGGTACCAAAGGTAACGCTATAAAATTAAGGATGCAAGTTGTCTTTCTTGTAATACCTTGTCACAATGTGGTGCAAATTTCTTAAAACAAAAAAATAAGCCTCGCTATGTTCAATTATCTGATTTTCAATCCTATTATAACACCATCAACAATCACATGAAGACGCCTTATTTTAAAGCCGCCATTCGTGAACGATTTTATAAAATTGAAGGGTTGTTTTCAGAGGCTAAACGACTTCACGGATTCCAAAGGGCACAATTCAGAGGTCGAAAAAAAATGCAAATTCAAGCCTTTTTTACAGCCTCTGTTCTTAACATTAAGAAATTAGTGAAATTTATGAGTCTCAACCCAAGTATTCTTGATCCAATCACCCTTATATTCTTTATTTTCCAACGCTTAAGGCGTTATTTGGCATATCTTAGACCAATTTTTATTCATTCATCCTTATTTTTTTTCTTTTTATAATCACTTCTTTTTTTTTGAGGACTTTTTCAACATAATGGGTCGTTTATGATCAATCTAAAGTAGAGTCAAAATAGATAATGTGGCAAGGTTATGGGACTAGCGGTTAAATGACTGAACTAACTTGCTCGAAATAAATGACAATTGATCGGATGGGCTTTTTACTAACCAATCATTATTTTTAATTCGAATGATTGGTTAGCCGAGTACGGATAGAATATCATCACGACGCTGATCTTTTCGACACAGTTCATCTGTAGATAAATAATGTTCATTTACAACCAATTCAATAATGCATTGTTTAGAGGGATCGGTTGGGTGAGTAACCAATATATCCATTTGAAAAATACCAGCAATGATGGAATCAATATCTGTTTTACACCCTAAAGACTGAATTACTTTGTTGGCGTTGGTTTGAATGGTGGTTACTTGAGGATGAAGTAACTGATAATTAATTAATCGAATATTGGTTAAAATAGATAAATAAAACGAATATTTGTCTTCAACCTGTAGTACATGGTTTATCTACTTTCAAATTCAACAAATTTATAAGCAGGACGAATCACGCGTCGCCCCGATAAAATTTCTTCAATGCGATGGGCACACCAGCCCGCAGTACGTGCCATTGCAAAGAGCGGCGTATAAATATCCACTGGAATATTTAAGCAATCATAAACGAACCCTGAAAAGAAATCGACATTGGGGGCAATCAATTTATCGGAACCTTTGACTGACTGAAACACCTGTGGGCCCTCTTCTTCAATCAAGCAATAAAGATCAAACTCGTCCGAACGACCCACTTGCTCAGCCAATTCTTTGGCTTTTTCTTTTAAAATAACGGCTCGTGGATCCGACTTTGTATACACCGCATGACCCAATCCATAAATTTTACCGGAATTATCGTACGCTTCTTTTCGAACAATTCTTTCTAAATAGGCACGAACCTCACTGCGATCCGCCCAATTGGATACATGAGATTTAATGTCCGACATCATGTCCATCACCTTCTTATTGGCCGCCCCATGCAACGGCCCTTTTAATGAACCTAAAGCCGCCGTAATTGTACCATAAATATCAGACGCCGATGAAGTCACCACATAGGTCGTAAATGATGAGTTATTTCCACCACCATGCTCCGCATGAAGCAACAACGCCAAATCCAAAATATCGGATTCAAATGAGGTGGGCTTCTTTCCTTGGCGTAACATATATAATAAGGCTTCAGATGTATTCATTGTCGGCTCAGGGACCACCAATTCAGGATTGGTTTCGTACGCCAACAAATACGAATAGGCAACAATCACTGGCAACTTGGATAATATCATTAAACTTTTAAGAAAGTTCTCATACGGATCAATGGTCTCAGGACGCCCATCTTGTGTGTAAAGCGCCGAGACAACCGTTTGAAGTTTATTCATGATATTTTTTGAAGGTAACGCTCGAATTAAATGATCCGTAAATTCCCGGGTTAATGAGCGATGATGGGATAAGAACTGCTGCAATTGATGCATCTCATCTTTGGATGGCACACGACCCGTTAGCAATAAAAAAATAATGTATTCAAACCGTGATAAGCCATTTGTATCCTTAACCAAATCGTGAATAGCACGACCTCGATACTTCAACACCCCATCCGTAGGAACACGAGCACCATTCTGCTGCAAAACTCCCACTACAGATGAAATCCGACTCAATCCAGCCAACACACCACTGCCATCAGCATTTCTTAATCCACGTTTTACATCCAATTGTGAATACATCTCATCAGCGATGGTATTCATCTCAATAATCTCATGTCTTAAATGTTCAAATTCCATAAGTCTCCCTTTTTTTTAACGTACCTTATTATGATACAATTTGACGCCATAAAAACCCAACAATATACTTACACATGCCAAAAAAACAAGTGCAATTGAATCCATAATTAAAGCCCCCATGGAAGGAGTGTTACTGTAACGAGCCAAGGTTTTTAATTGAGCATCAATCATTTGATATTGTTCTAAGTTTTTATCCACCATAAGCGTCAAGGCGTCATGCTTCATGGTAATGGATTGATCCAGCGTTTCAACCACTTGGTTAACCTCTGTTATCATATCATTCAGCTGAGGCAAATCACTCGAATTAACCAATGAACGCTTCTTTGACAATTCATCCGTGACGGCAATCAAGTGTTTTATGGCTGAAAAAGCCACCCCATCGGCATCTGAGGATGTAATGAATCGATCATCTTCACCAATCTTAAACGCCGATTTAAAATCCTGCGCCATGGGCCCAATGTGTTGAACCCCCGCCTTAAAAACATACTCCCAACGGGTGATGGGCAACCCCATTAATGAATCAAACATATGCTGATGATCAACCGTTAAAAAGCGCGTCTTTAAGGCTTTATCCGATACCATGCTCCAACCACCTGAAACATCGGTTGCCGAAACCACCATGCCATCGCCAGTATGAATAAATACACCATTGGGTGCCGACAACATGACCTGGGAATCCCCAGAAAATTCAAGCGGATGAGCTGACGCATTCAACGCAACATTTCCATCCCCTGTAACCGATACATCCGCACCAAGAATAAAATTATCGCGCCCATTCACGCGTGCCCTGGACCCAAACACGCGATTACCATCCCCTCTCACCATCACATCATTGGCTGAAAAAACCATGTTTTGCCCCCCCATAACTTGAGCATCTTGAACAACATGCAACGCATTGGATGTTCCCGACACGTGAATCATCTGACTCGCAAACACATCATGGTCAGCCCCTTGAATCTGCGAATCATCAACATGACGCAAGGATAAATGGTGACCATCCACACGCACGGCTTGTGCATCTTTCAACTGCGACATCTGAACCGCCACCTCAGCATCCCTTATGGATATTAAGGATGCATGATCAATCTGACCCCTCACTTGGGTAAGGTCTCTCAGCATGGATTCTTGCGCATGAATCTTCACACCATCCAAATGAGACGCCGACACATGATTTCCCCTCACATCTGAATCCTTGAGATGTGAGACTTGCGCCCGATGAAGATGAACCGTGGCCCCATCCAATTGATGCCCAATCAACGCATCAGATGAAGCGTCTGAATTCCTAATCCGATCCACATAAAATGATTCAGCCTTAATGTGAGACCCAACAACTTTTCCAATGCCCATATTCGTTCCAGACAATTGAGACGCATCAATATCGCCGAAAAAAGACGATTGAACATGACCATTGGACGCAATAACACCCCCCACAAAGGCATCACTCATTTTCAATTGATGATCTTTGGCAACTGGAACCCCAATCCCATATCCCAACGTTGTAATTAACTTCCAAGTACTCCCATCATAAAAGCGAAACCGACCATTGGACGCTTCGTATTCCATGGTTCCCTGACTGGGTTGGGAATTGGTGGCATCACCAATGATAATAGCTGAGCCTAAATCCAATTGCTCTTGGGTATTTAATGGGTCCATTGAGATCACCTTAGAAGGATGAATCAACAATTGATGACCATTAAAATCAAACGACAATATCCCCGCTGGATTTAATGTTAACTGAACAAGTAACGACGGGCGGGCCATCCCCACTTGAATCTGATTGGCTTGAGCATCACGGATGGCCATGCTCACGGCTCCACCCAAGCCCTCAATATTCAAAGGATAAACAAAGTTTTTTTGAACAGAAGATAACGTGGATGTTTCAAAAATACCAAGATTATTGGATGAATTAATGACCAAATTGGTCGTTGAATTAAGCGAGGAACCATTCGAAACAATCACATGATCCGGCGCTAATGCGCCAATCCCAGTCCCCCCATTGGGAACCCCGATCAAACCTGAAAATAGAGACGGCTGAATCTCTCCGGATTTAAATTTCGAATATAAAATTGCATTGGGGGTAATATGATCATTTCCCAAAATAATCGCATCTTCAAATTGATCTTCCGTTAAAATATTGGCGGGAACATTATAAGAGGCAATGCTCGCATCCTTAAGGCTCGATTCAAACACAGAATTCGTGGCAATTTTATCTGCGATAAAAAAACCATCGGGAATATACTCTTGAACATTATTGGTTATGAGCATATCAAACGTTAATGACTCCGTCATAAAATTATCGGATGTGATGGCGTTATCACCAATGGTATTCTCATTAAAAATGCCAAGACTCATACGATCAACCAATAACGTATGATCCGCCAGATGCTCAGATTGAATCGCATTTAGTTGAATATTTCGAGAGGCAATGACCGCCCCATCCAGATGATTATTCTGAATCATTTGATTCGCAAAATCTTGCAAATCCTGACCCACATTAAGTAATCCAGACCCATCCCCAGAAATCTGACCAAAGGGCACCCTTAAGTTATCTTTTGTCCACGCCATGACATTAATGCCATCTTTCAAATTCAACGAGGATAAATTCATCACTGATTGGTTTAATACAAATGAATTGAACTGCATTGAATTGGCTTCCAATGATGTGGATTTCAATCCACCAGAGAAAGCCGCCGTGCCAATAACATGCAATTTTTCCTGAGGAAACTCGATCCCAACCCCAATACGATAATTGGCTGACGTTAATTCAATATGCTGAGAAAAATCCGTCCAACGTGACTTTTTAAACGTGGTAGGGCCATACAATAAATCAACCCAACCACTGGGATGTTTGACCCACATGGAGTTATCCGACCAACGAATGGCACCCGTCACATTGGTGTCTTCATACGCCAATTTCAATGCACCACGAATGTCCACATGGCCTTTAACATTACGATCCGTCTCCATGCCAATGCCCAAAAAGTTTTTAATTCGATCAATATACAATATGCTTGGAAACCGAGTGTCCCACCCAAACTCTGCAAACAAACTACGATACGAGAAAAATTCGGTTAACAATGGAATTTCAACCGATTGATCCTCGACGCTCACGACAAATTTCAATTCTTTTTTATGCAACATATACGCATTAAATGACGGAACCGAATTCATGGTTAACACAAAGGCCCCATTTTCAATCGGGTGGTTCTGATAATCTTCAAACCATATTCGCTCCAGAGTACTGGGGTCATAGATACGGGCTCTGACATGCCGGGTGCCATTAATTAAGCCTTTTTCGTCAGCCAAAATCATTTCAACCGTCATTTCAGAAGGCACTTGAATAATCACTTCTTCTTCATTCGGCCACACCGCAACACTAACTAAAGTAAGAAAGACAATCAACCAGCGTTTCATTGAATGCCCTCCCGCAACGCTCGAATGGCCGCCACTTTTTTATTGAGAGCCTTGATCTCTTTGACTTGATCCACTTCTTTTTGATACATGGATTCAAACCGAAGATTTAATGCATTGTTCATTTGAACCAACTGATTCCCAGAAACTTTTAAGGCATCTAAATTTGTTGATGCAACCGCTAATCCAGACATCATAACCCGTTCTTTTTGATCCAATTGAGTTGCATCCAAAGACAGCTGATTCATCATTCGGCCAAGCGCTTGAATGGATGAGAAAATCACACCATCCACATCCACCGATTGAATGTAACGATTGGTGCTTCCCAATCCAAACGATGCATAAAAATCCTGCGCCATTGGACCTATGTGTTGCACATAATGCTGCCCCTTGTAATTCCATTCCATAATGGGCAAATCAATCACTTTTGATAATATAGCGTTGGCATCCAATGGTTGAACATTCATTTTAACGCTACGATCAGACACATGGGACCAACTGCCAGCATTTGGGGACAAATGAGCCAAAGCAATCTCCCCAGAAACAATATCTACCCCACCAGGGGCATAAAAATGAATCGAATGATCGGTAGTTACGGACGCTGATGACGTCCCCATAGAAATAATTGAATTGGATTGAATGTCACCAGAAAACGCACCCATGATCGCATTTTTCTGACCAATAATCAGTGGCGATCCGCTACCATAATGACGATTATCATTCCCAACCACCATGCCTCCCCCATGAATCAAATGATTGTTTGTACCACTCACCACCGCACGATTGGTCCCTTCAAGGGTGTTCTGTCGTCCCGTCACCGTGCTTAATTGTGAGCGCAACAGTGAATGAGATTCTCCAAGTACAGAAGCATGATGGCTATGATCCATCCAATGACCACGGCCGTTGGCATCCATTCCACTTGAAAACATCACCCGATGCAATTGCCCATCCAAACGAACATCCCTAACATGCTCTCCAACATGATTATCCCCAAAAAATTGAACAGACTCTGAAAATGATAACCGATGATCATTTCCAAGAAGTGCTGAATCTGTCGCAAACGATGCGTGCGATCCCGCACCATGAATGCTTGAATCTCGAGAAAATTGAATCGAATGATGGTCCCCAACCACCGTGGAATCATTCAAAAAACGACCCAATATCTGCCGTCCAATCAATTGGCTATTATTTAAAAATTGAGCCGTTGAAAAAGCCCCTGAAAGAACCGATGAATGCATAAAATCAGCCATATGATCCTCACCATCAATCACAGAGTCACTGGCTCCGGATATTAAATGATCTTTACCCGACACATACGATTTTTTTCCGAGGAGCACTCTCGATCCTTCCGATGCATTGGTGACGTGATGAACGTAAAGAGAGCTTGGGATGATCTGATGTGGCCCCACAGGCCCCAAATCCAGTAAAGATATCCCCAAACTGGTTCTTAATTTAAATTGTTTATCAGATTCCGAAAAATACATGGTGCCTTCTTTTAACGACAACCCATCAGCCGCTTGTTTATCACCCAAAATCACCCCACCATTGACACGCATCAATTCTGTGGATGGCTCAGTTTTAATGCCAATATGCCCCAAATTATTCATGGACAACATGCGCCGATTATTTAAACGGTCCATGATTTCAACATTGTCCGTCGCACTTAACCCAAAAAACCAATGCCCAATATCATTTTTGATAACCATCCCAGTGGATGAATCTTGGTTGGATCGAATTTGAAGGGGAGTCCATCCATTGGCTTGGTGGATATCCAATCGAACCAATGGATTATTGGTATTTACCCCCAACCCTGTCCCATTCAAGACATACGTTGAATCCGATATGAATTGATTGCCTGAAACCACAATTAACTCACCAACCCCACCATAAGCACTTTGATCCGTCCCCCCTTTATTAATTGGCACCAATGAAGAAAAATGGCTGTAGCTTAATGAGCCTGGAGCGAAATCCTCCGCCTGGATATCATTGGCTTTTATATGCGGCGACGAAATTAATTGATCCACTAAAAGGGTGTGGTGATCAATAAATGCCGTGGAAAAATCCGCCAACACCAACCCATTATCCTGAATTTTAACCGAATCAATTTCACCCGCTCCAATATTTCGACTAACCACAGACGCATCCTGAAAATGAAATGCCATTAACTCAAATGAAGGCGACAAATCATTCTCATGAACGGACCCCCGCTTGACCTTATTATCAGTCACAATTTGACTTAAAAAATAGTCATTTGACAGTTCAAATGATGCATTGAGCTTCTCTCGGGAGATACTCGCCAATTGAATCGCTGGATTGGTCACAGCATCATCACGGATATGTGCATCACTCACTGAAAAGTCAGCCAGTTCATTATTTTGAATGGCATTGTCACGCAAGTTAACGGATTGAAGATTGGATACGCCATGCCCTTTTCCTGTTAAAATGCCCGATACCTTTAACCCATCCGTAAAGTTAAACACATTGGTTGCATTGAGTGTAACCGATCGAACAACCACTGACGCGTTATGAGACACCCCATAATCACCAATTAAGTTCAATCGACCGGTTGACAGCAGTTGCCCACCCGACCGAAATTGTTGGTCAACGTTCAAAGCCCCAGCCACAGTTAATGCACCTTGTGGGGTTGTGGACCCAATCAAAACCGAAGATCCCAACACATAAAATGCCGGGGTCAAATCACTTTGATTAAAATCCCATTTGCTTTCAAACCCGTCCGCAGGACTCACATCCAATTTTTTCCAACTATGATTATGTCGTCCTTCCAAACGATGATCCCGCCACCGAATGGATCCAATTTCATCAATGTCAGGATCATCCCCCAATCGAATGGCCCCATTCACCTCAAAACGAACCGACGGCGTTGGAATATCAATATTAATTCCAATGCGCTTATTCACCAAATCCGTATGAAACACACCGTCCATATGAATGGCATTAACCACATCCGCCGCATGTGAAAACAAACTAAATGGGGTCGAATGCATGGGCAAGGAAATCGTATCATCATTAATGGCAATGGTTAATTGAATGCCTTGATCATAAAAATAATGGGTTTTAATTTCAGAACCTCGCCCAATCTCAAATGAGGTAACCCCTTTTGAAAATTGAACATTTTCAAGGGTTTCCGTCCAGCGTATGGCATTCTCCGGACCCAACAATGAGATGGTCAACGTGGTTGGACCATCGACCAGCGTTCCATCTCTCGATAACACCAATTCCATATGCGCGGTAATGGTCGAGGCACATAAAGGGGTCAAGGTCATAAAGAATAGAATCAACAAAATCAGCATCCTCATGAGAACACCCTCCGGCGAATGAATGACACCAGCATCCCCACAAAAAAACCACCCAAAACAATCGGCAGCGCATTCGACTCAAGAATCGTCAAATAATACTCCCAACGAATTCGAAAAATATGATCTTCAATAAATAAAATCATGTGTTGTTGAGCATCAAAATCTGATTCAAATTGATCCAACAAACGAAAATGACGTGCGTAGTTTTGCTCTAACCCAACCATTTTTGGCTTCAGTTTTTGATACTGATCCAGCAATTGTTGAGTTTGAGCTGAATATTGAGCATACTCTTTTTGATGGTCTTTCAACAACTGCTCAATATCATCCAACGTCATGGACAGCCCCTTAATCGAGGCCAACAACACCCCATCAGAATCAATTGAATGAATGACTTTATCTGAATTCCCATAATTAAATGCGCCATAAAAATCTTGCGCGGTGGGACCAATATGCTGAATGTCCTTTTGTGATTTGTATTCCCAATAGTGAATGGGCAAATTCCTCACCTTATTTAAAATTTTAATGGGGTCAACCACCAATTTTGACATTTTCATGGACGCATCACTTAAATGGGCCCAACTTCCCATGGAATCCGCCATTGAAATGCCCAGTTCATCAGAGAACTGAATCCGAACTCCCCCATCCGCTTGAATCTTCAACTGACCCGGACGATCCGATGATAGTGGGCGACCCGATGCATTGATCATGACAACATCATCATGATTCACATCAATATTTGATCCAATGGCCACGCCGCGATCCGCCTGAATGGTATGACGATCCCCCATGAGTGATACGTGATCATTCCCTGACACATGATGCCCATCACCACCCAAAACAAGCACCCCCTCACCCTCGATGATTGCATTGGATGCATGCTGAACTTTAGATCGGGTAATTTTTAAATCCAAATGGTTACCATGACGCACATCAGAACCACGCAATTGACCATGAACATCCTGTAGAAATTGGGCGGTTGAGCGATACGCCGATAAGGTTGAGTCCGACAAAAATGCCACCGAACTTTGAGAAAGATCGGCCATTGTTTGAGTTAAGAATTGGGCCTTGGATTGACGAGCATTTAGCCTGGTATCATCGATAAAATTCCCTTCAGCTTGCCTCATATTCACCGTTGAACTCAATACCCCAAACGATGATGACGCCTCCGCATGCACCAAGGAATCCTGAATCAATACCATGGAAGCATCCGTGAACTGCCCCTCTGATGAATGCATTTGTGATGCCTGAGATCCATCCAAAAACACCAGCGAATCCACCACTTGATTGGCTAAAGAATTGGCCCCAGAAACGGTGGATCCACGCACCCCCTGAATCCCCAAAACTTGGCCAGAAATATTGGATGATTCAACAGAGTAAACCATCAGTTGTTGACCAACAAGTTCGGCATCCTCAGAAAAAATAATTGATGATTGCTGAGCATAGGTTCGATCCGACGCATTCAACTGCCGTTTGGATAGTTGCCCAGATGTAATGGTTTGCCAAGAGGATGTATGCACTGAAAACTGACCCGAATCATATTTGATAGAGCCCGGTACCCCCGAACTATCTCGTGATGAACCCAACACCAACGGCCCCGTCAACGTCAGCGCTTCGCTCATATTTTCCGTGCCAATGCCAAGGTTGCCATTAACGCCAATACTCATTACCGGATCATTCCCTGCAACAAACGACAATGTTCCCACTGAATTCACTCGAACATCCCAGCTTGAGGTTAAATGACGAAGCATAAGAGTTGAATTAAACGCGGCATCTGCAACAAGCCCCACAGTCGCATTGGTATCACGCTGAACCAAAAGCTGAACCCCTGTTTCTGGCATGGCCCCAATGCCCATTTGACCGTTCTGAATCGCCAATGCGCCCAGATTGGTTTGATATTGTCCCGATGCATTGGCATGGACAATCCCAAAATTATCAAACGATGTTTGACCAGTCCCACCATCGGAAATGGAAAAAACACCAGAAAATTCGGAAATGGGCAATGAATTCAACGGCACATGGGCCGAACCTAAGGTCCCATTTCTAATTTTTGCACTGGTGATGCTCTCTGAACTTAAATGCATCGATGCAATATTATTTGGCATAATTTTTGCGCCAGTAATCGCGCCATCGACAATATGATGGGTACGAATCGAATCATCCGCATATTTTTCATTATTAAAGGTATTCAATTGAATATCTTGAGACGATATTTCATTCTTTTTCATATGATGGGTTTGAATGGAACCATCTACAATATGATTGGCCTGAATGGCTGAATCCGCAATGTAAAGGGCGCTCACCTGACCCGTTGCAACATTTTGCGTGGCAATAATGCCATTGGTGATATGCAGCGATTCAATGCTTTGATCTGTAAAATTAGCGACATCAATCAAATCATTGGCCAAATGTTGAGAAGAAAATGAAGCATCATCAAAATGATGAACATTAATTAATCCGGCACCATTTCCATGAAGAATTCCTGAAAATGTCAAATTCCCTGCACTTGACCATTGATTATTCGATGTTAAAAACTGAAGGCTAGGAATAGTTAAACGTCCGGTCGAATCAAACCCATAACTGGATGGATTCAATCTAGCATGCCCAAAAATATCCAAATGCCCACCAAATGAGGCATCACCGGAAATAAGCACATTATCTGATACCGACAATGCATAACTATTGGGAACCCGACCAATCCCCACCGATTTTTGGGATTGAATGGTATTGGCTAGGGAATCTTTAACCCATTTGCTTTGGTCTTCAGGGTCTGGAATCCATGACATGGACTCCCAAACCCCATTTCGATAAGCTAAAAACTCATTATCATTCCCACTATAGTACATAACCCCATTCGACAACTCATCCGTTGTCAATTTATTATTCAACACAATCACACCCGCCACATCAAAGGTTACCTCTGGGTCCAGCAGATTCACCCCAATGCGCTGTTCTTCTTCTAAAAACTTTACAATGGATTCATTGTCAATTCGCCGGGCCTTATTGGATTCTTTGGTTCGGATAGTATAAGGCACAGAATTCACTGGAAATACCAAATGATGTTGCATCACACTAATGGACACCGTCATATTTGGGTCATAAAAATAGTTATTAATGAGATCCGATCCCTCTCCACCAATCAGTATTTTCCCGACCCCTTTATCAAAATAAACATCCTTCACAATCTCTTTGTAAATCAATGCATCGGAAGAATACAGCCGAACCGTGACCGTTTGATTGCCTGAAACAGGCTCATTTTTATAATCAAATACCGCCGTAAATTCCAATTCTGGCGGAATATAGCAAAGCACCAATCCTGAATAAATAATCAGAACAGCAAAGCCAACCAACCAAGATAAATAGTAACGCAATAATTTCATTTCTGTACCTATATAGAGACCATTTATTTATTCCCTATATTTGAGTACAATAAACATCTTTTTTAAACACCTTCACCAGACTGTGAAGAATAATCCTACAATATAAATCAAGTCATATATTAAAGGAGGTGTTTAGATGGCATCAACATGCAATAACTCATGGGAATGGGCAACTAAGGAATGCCTCGCATTTGCATGCGTATCCGGAAAATCAGATCGATAATGCCCACCCCGTGATTCTTTTCGATGCAGGGCTGAATGGAGAATGGCCATTAAAAATAAGAACATGGGATGGTCTTTTTGTGGATGCCCACCCAAAGAATCAATGGCCGATGTGAGTTCATTACTTGATCGGATGACCCCCAGTGCTTGATTGGTCAGGTGGCCCAAAAAAATCAAATCCTCAGAGGCCAATGGATCCATCGATGTTAAATGATGCGACGTATCATTATGGTGATGAGATTTCGCATGTTGAATCAGGAAAGACGCGCATCGTTGCCCCATGATGCCAGCCTCTAGCAATGAGTTGGATGCCAAACGGTTGGCGCCATGAAACCCCGTCAACGAACATTCTCCAATAGCAAAAAGCCCCGGCTTTTCAGTTTGGCCATTGGGTTTTGCCACAATCCCCCCAAGGGTGTAATGAACCAATGGTTGAACAGGAATTTCAATATCATGTTGAGAAAAGCCTCGGGCTTGCAACGCATGATAAATGGTTGGAAAACGATACTGAATCGAGGTCATCAAGGGCACAATATTCAATTTAGGGCCACTTTCCTGAATCATGGCTCGGGAAACCACATCTCGTGGGGCCAAATCTTCAAGCTCATGATACTTTTTCATGAACCGCTCATTATTTTTATTGACCAAAAACGCCCCCTCACCGCGAAGCGCTTCTGAAATTAACAGTGGAGGGTGAGAATCCGTGCAAAAAACGGTCGGGTGAAACTGAATAAATTCCAAATCCCCAACCGGAGCACCCACAGCATAAGCCAACGCAATGCCCTCCCCAATATTAGGCCTGGGATTGGTTGAACGTGAAAAAATATTTGAAAACCCACCCGTGGCCAATACGGTATTGGGCGCCAGATAATTCTGATCATTGAACCGAACCCCAATCACTCGAGATTGATCGCTGGATTGCAACACCCCCTGCAGCGCATGGTTTTCCCATTGCACCAACGGATGATCTTTCAAGTGGTGACCCAATGTTTGAATGATGGATGTGCCCGTATGATCTTTCACATGAAAAATACGGGAGTGCTCATGCGCACCTTCTTTGGTTAATCGATAACCACCGGCATCCTGATCAAAGGGAACCCCCAAATCGATCAAGCGTTGAATAAATGCAGGCGCATGATCACAAAAATCCTGCACCACACGAGGATCGCATAATCCATCCCCAGCCATCATGGTATCGGTCATGTGCTGCGCTGTTGAATCGGAATCCAACCAGGCGGCGGCAATGCCACCTTGGGCATAAAACGATGAGGTATGCTCCAGATCACCTTGATAAACAATCAATACTGCCTGGCCAGCCCGAACACAATCGTAAGCACACATTAACCCCGCAATTCCTGCACCAACAATGATCACGTCAACGGACATACTCGTATTATACCGTTCCGGTCAAAAAAGGTCATGTCCCGAAAAAATAATGGACAATTGTTACGGGATTGAATACCCTAATGAACATTGGGAGGTAAGATGATCAAAAATATAGTGTTTGATATTGGAAATGTTTTATTTGGCTATGATCCAGTCTACATTTTGCACCAAGTATTGCCGGATAACCAATGCCACGAGGATTACCTCACCCACTTCATTCATTCACAACTCTGGCAAGATTTGGACCGAGGCACCTTGGATGAGTCGTCATTGGTGGACTTGTTGGTTAATAAAATTCCCGACCCCAACTTGGAAAACAATCTTCAGGTCATCATCGAAAACTTTATTTACCATTTGCATTTAATCAATGGCTCACGAGACCTCTTTCTAACCCTGAAACGCGTCTACCCCATATTTTTACTGTCCAATTTCCAAGCGGTCCCTTATTCAAAGTTACGAGAAATGCACCCATTTTTATACCAAGCCGATGGCGCCGTTATATCCGCCCATCACCAACTCATGAAACCGGAACCTGAAATTTATTTAAAATTACTCCATAAATACAAACTCAACCCCGAAGAATGTGTATTCATTGATGACCTAACCGACAACATCAGCGCCGCCAAAGCATTGGGCATGGAAGGGATTGTATTCACATCGCCTGAAAGCACCAAATCCGCATTGATTGAAATGGGCATTGAACTAACGGCTTGTTAAGAATTAAGAACTAAACCGATTCATTAACTGGATCATCGCACCTTGAAGCGGTAACCCATCGGATGGATTGCCCATTGAAGCTTCGGTACCAACCACCGCGTGACTCTCTGGGTCAATGGTGGTATTGAAGGTAACATCAAACGAACCATTCACCTGAGATGGATCATCAAAAGGGCGCAAAAATATCGAATGGTTTGAATAACAACCACACCATGAGGCTCAATGGATACCTTATAAAACTTTTGGGATTGGTTCGATTCATTTTTATCGGATACGGAATACCCCATTTGCATGTAGTTTTTAGCAATGGCATCATAATAGAGCCCCGTGGTTCGCTGATTCCATCCTTTCATGACTTGAACAAATAACGACCGGTCATCGGTTGGAATTGAACTAAAAAAATTAGATACATCGTCCGATGCATCTAAAACCGTTCTTAAAGGGTCCGTACCTGTCGGATCCAATGATTGGCACGCATTTAATAAGTTCGAAAAACAAGACTTAGAATACGCCTCATCAATTTGATCTGAATCCCCCAAACGTCTTGGGGCACCCGACCCATTGGATATGTGCAAGTAAGGGGCCAAACGATTGGCATCACTTCGATTGGTTTGATGATGCTGTCGCGCCCCCTACGGATGGCTTGGATCAAGATCCTGTTGAAATGTGTTAAAAAATGTTCCAATCTTCAATTGTTCTTCTTGACCCTCAAGCCCCATGGCTTGTTGAGCTCTCAATGGCCCAAGAATGTCCGTAAGTTGATCCAGTATCGGGCGCACCCGAGGGTCCCTACTAAGTTCGGCCCGATCCATTAAATACGATCTGTCGTGTAATCGACCCATCCGTCTTGGATGTTATGTGATCAGTTTGATAACTACCATGAACATCATTTAATCCATGCATAATTCCTCCTCAAAAAAAAACAAGCTAAATTGATTATCGATCAAGTTCAGAATAAAAAAAGAAATCTCAAAACAAACCGTATTATAAAAATAAAATTAAAAATAATCAATCAAGCTCATGCCACACACCCCCAAACAAATGGGGCTAAGAATAATTCTTTTGAATATACTCGTCTAAAATGGCCATAAATTCTTGAGTAATATTGTCGCCACGCAATGTGGTGCTCAATTCACCATCAATATAGACCGGTGCGGCCGGGTTCTCACGAAGTCCAGGCAAACTAATGCCAATATTGGCATACTTGCTTTCCCCAGGACCATTGACAACACACCCCATGACTGCAATTTTCAATGCTTCAACTCCCGGATATTTTGGGCGCCACTCATTAATTTTTTGGGCAATATGCTCATTCACATCCTTGGCCAAATGCACAAAATAATCGGAATCGGTACGACCACATCCAGGACAACTGGTTACCGTGGGTTTAAAAAATCGAAACCCCATGGTCTGAAGCAAGTTGGTGCACACATCCACTTCACGCGAGCGGGGCAAGCCCGGCTCCGGGGTTAACGACACACGAATGGTATCGCCAATGCCTTGCTGCAGTAAAATGGCCAGTGCCGCCGCGGAACACGTGATGCCCTTAATGCCGTTACCGGCCTCGGTTAATCCCAAATGAATGGGCACATCAATGAGGGGAGCCACACGCTCATAAGCCGCAATCATGTCTGGAATTTCAGACATTTTCACACTCACAATAATGCGATCCTTCCCCAGCCCTAAATTTAGGGCGGCTTCCACACTTCGCTGAGCGGATTCAATCATGGTATCAATCATAATGTCATTAAAGGCTTTGGGCGTTGAGCGCTTGGCATTCGCATCCATATGCGCATCCAATAATTGTTGATCAATCGAGCCCCAATTCACCCCAATGCGTACCGGGCGATCAACGTCTTTGGCCACCTGAATCATGGTCGCAAAATTATCATCCCGCTTATCCCCTTTGCCCACATTGCCAGGATTGATGCGGTACTTGGCCAAGGCCTCCGCCGCTTTGGGAACCTTGGTGAGTAGAATATGGCCATTGTAATGAAAATCACCAATAATGGGGGTATTGTAGCCCTGATCGCGCAACTGATGCACAATCTCAGGGACCGATTTGGCCGCATTAATATCATTGACCGTGATGCGAACATACTCCGAACCGGCATCCGCCAATGACTGAATTTGGGCCACCGTTGCATCAACATCTTGGGTCACCGTATTGGTCATGGACTGAATACGAATCGGATGATCGGACCCCATGAGAATCCCACCAATATCCACAACACTGGTTTTACGACGTTTAATATGTTTCATACCCCTACAGAATACAATGTGGCCCATGGAAACACAACCACCCTCACGCATCAATCGCCGCCTAATTTTAATTAATTTTTAAATAAATTTAAATAATAGTTAATTTATTATATTTAATTTTACTAATATTTATATATCCCAAAAAAATAAAGGAGCAAACCATGCAACCAATAACCCCACAAGCACCACGCCCTGGATTTGAAGCTGTCGGAATCATCCCAGTACGCTTAGAAGGGTTGGCCTACTAAGCCATTAACACTGGTTAACTTTAGGGGGGGACACCACATCACCAAGCGCATCAAACCCAACAACGAAGGTTTGGCAACAGACCCCACTGGCCATGGCCAATTCATGAGCCTTCGCATACCCTGTGTCAATGTGCGCTGCGGGCTCAACCTTAGAAATATCGGGGCGCTGAACACAATAGACCACGGTGGCTTGATGGCCATCATGAACCATGGCTGACAGTGCCTGCATGTGATGTGTGGCACGTTTGGAGACGGCATCGGGAAAATAACCCACCCCATCCTCCGCATAAGTGACGGATTTAACTTCCACAAAATGCTTGCAATCCCCATCTTCATACAAAAAATCAATGCGATGCTTGTCGGCATAACGAACCTCACGTTGCCATTTTTTGGGATCGTATTCAGGAAATAACTGCTGACATTTAATCGCCGATGCGACAATATCATTGGCCAAATTCGGGTTCACCCCAATCCAGCAATCACCGTTATGCACCAGGTCCAATCGATGGGGGTATTTGCGTTTGCCATCATTAAACACACTCAGTCGAACCCGTGAGCCGGGATCTGAACACGTTAGCATCCGACCGGGGTTGGGGCAATGCGCAGTAATGATCTCACCAGACGCCAATGCAATGTCAGCCAAAAACCGTTGGTATCGTTTAATGAGCGTGCCATACACACGCGGTTGATGAAGGGGTAGACTCATGTCAACGACGCCCGGTACGCCGTGGGGGTCGCTTTCGTTTGCGACTTAAAAAACCGTGCAAAATGGGTGGCATCGGTAAATCCCAATTGAGCGGCAATCATTTTAAAATTTAACCGACGATCATTGAGCAACTGCTTGGCGTAGACCACCTGTTTTTTTTGAATCCAGTAACTCGCCGGTCGCCCAGTGACTTTTTTAACCGTATCGTTTAAGTAAGTGGCCGAAACATGCAAATGCTTGGCATAGTCTTTCACAAAACGAAATAAGCACGCGGGATCATCCACCAGTTGATTAAAATGCATGACCAACTCATTAAATTCCGACAATTCAATGGCTGCAAATTGTCGAAACTTGCGTTGAATTTTAATGAGCAACACGGTTACCAATCCAGAAATCAACACCGATTGCATGGTCCCTGGATGATTCAATTCATATTGCACATCGATCATTTGTTTAATAATGGAATCCACCTCATCCAGCTGCACGGGGCCATCGCAATGGAAGGACTGAAAAAACTCAAATTGGCGCAATTGTGTGGGCGCATTCATCATGACCTCATCCTTATCAAACGCAATAAAATAAAATTCAGAGCCTGGTTGTGGTGAAAATTCATGGGTTTGCCCGGGTCGCATAAAAAAAATCTGATTTTCTTGAACATCAAAGCGTTCAAAGTCAACGATGTGATGCCCACCGCCTTGTTTAATGATTAAAATCTCATAATGTTTGTGCTGATGCAGGCCACGACGCGGCCGATGCGAGGCATCAGAGGCACGAATGCTAATTGAATCTTTCATTTTGTTCAGATTAATTCAGCCCAAATGAATAATCAACCAAAATGACGTTGTGGATCAAAATAATTTTAAGTACCATGAATGCATGGGAAGTGATATTGCAATTATAGGCGGCGGTTTGGCCGGGTTGTCGTGCGCCATTGGGCTCAAGCAATTGGGAATTGACTTCACATTGTATGAAGCCTCGGACAGGTTGGGTGGAAGGGTCGCGAGTTACACACGAAAACAGCTGATTGTGGACAACGGATTTCAAGTGCTATTGCCCCACTACAAACTCACCCGTCAATTGTTGGATTATTCCAGCTTAAATCTATGCCACTACCCGAGTGGTGCCACCATTATCACGGAGGAGGGCCCACAATGGTTCGGGCACCAATACCCAAATCAGTACAAATCAGGCCCAAAATTGAATGCCCGTTGGTCCGATTACATTCAACTCGGAATGGATGCATTGAAAGGAATAAGAAAGCCCATCCAATCCCATGAACTATGTCAGGATTATTTCAAAAACAACTATTCAGAACCATTCAATCAGCAATTTTTAACCCCATTTTTTAGGGGCGTATTTTTGGACCCCACCTGCCTTAAAAGCGTGAGTCAGTTTCAGTATTACCTGCATTGTTTTTTTCGAGAAGGTGCGGCCATCCCTGAAAAAGGCATGGTCAAAATCATTGAGCAATTGGAAGCTCAAATACCGAATGAGCATATTCAAAAAAATAGCATCATCACCCAGATTAAAGACAATCAATGCATCATTAATGACCAACCCCACACATTTAAACACATTGTCATTGCCACGGATTTCTCGACCTGTTTCAAACTATTAAACAGCCCAGAACCCGTCCATGCATGGCATCACGTCCATAATTACATCTTGGCCAAAAAAAACCCAACCCAATTGGCGCCTCTCATTTTAAATGCTCGAAAAGGCCCCATTTCCCACATTAATATTCCAACGTTGGTTTCCAGTCAATTGGCTCCTGAAGGCACCCATTACATGAATGTAAGCACCTTCACCAAAGAAACCCCAAAAGCCATTGAAAACGAGGTCCACGCAATCACGGGGGAAAAGGATTGGAGCTTTGTTTGGGAAGAAACCATAAAAAAAGCCTTGCCCAAGTACCGATTAACGCCCACCATTTCAAACCCCAACATCACCGTAATTGGGGATTGGACCCAATTCCCATCCATTGAAGGCGCCATCACATCAGGACATCAGTTTAAATCCATCGCAAAAAAGAAAATTAAATAGACCATATTCACATCTAAGCCGTCCATTTCTACTGAATATTCAAAAAAAAATTTGCCATCCAGGGCGTGCAACGTATGATAGGAATATGCAAAAAACAATCGACACCACCGAGGATATTTTTAATTTAACCGATGCCTCCGTGATATTTAAGCAACCAAAACCGTGGATGACACCCAATGGTGTGGCCATCAATCATCAGCCATTTAAAAAATTTTTACGCACGGACATTCGCCCATTATTTGAATCCAAAGGCATCAATGATCCAGATTTGGACGCTCGCGAAATTGTGGCGCAAGTATTTCCATTCAAAATCAATCAACACATCATCAATCGAATCAATTGGGATGCGTATGAAGATGATCCCATTTTCCAATTAACCTTTCCACAAAAAGAGATGCTTCATCCGGAAGAAATTGACGCTATTTTAGAGATAAAAGCCGCGGGTGCGGATCGTGATGTGATTGCCAATAAAATATCTGAAATTCGAACCCAGAAAAACCCGGCCCCAGCCAATCAATCCGCGAATCGCCCGTTTATTGATGATGACAATGAGCCGGAATTCATTGATGGGTTGCAACACAAGTACAAAAAAATAGTCTTGATGTTTCACAAAAATGCCCAAACCTGCCATGCCTATTGCACGTATTGTTTTCGATTCAATCAATTTGTTGGAAAAGACAAGTTTTTAGAAGATGATCATATCCGTTTGCATAAATATTTAAAGGCCCACCCTGAGGTGAGCGATGTACTAATGACGGGTGGGGACCCGGCCACCATGAAAACAGATGTGTGGAAACAAGTATTATTGCCATTATTATCTCCGGAATATTCACATGTTCAAACCATTCGCATGGGAACCAAAGCATTGACGTATCACCCCTACCGATTCTTAACAGAACCAGACGCGGATGATCTGATTGCATTGTTTCGAAAAATGCGTGAACATGGCAAGCATGTGAGCATCATGGCTCATTTTTCACATTATCAAGAAATGGGACCAGTAACCCTGGAAGCGATCAGACGCTTGCGAGAAGAGGCCGGGGCAACCATTCGAACGCAATCACCGGTGATGAAACACATTAACGACAGCTCATATGTTTGGTCAAAAATGTGGGACTTGCAAGTTCAGCATGGCATGATTCCATATTATATGTTTGTGGCCAGGGACACGGGTGCAAGGCATTATTTTGAAATTCCATTGGCCCGAGCGTTGGACATTTACCAAGGGGCCAGAAAGCAAGTCTCAGGGTTGGGGCACACTGCCCGGGGCCCATCAATGTCCTGTGGTCCAGGTAAAATTTCGGTTTTAGGCAGGGAAACAATCGCGGGTGAAGACGTGTTTGCATTAAAGTTTTTACAAGGCCGAAACGACGATTGGTGCGACCGCGTATTTTTTGCAAAATACGACGAAAAAGCCGCATGGATTGACCAATTGCAACCCGCATTTGGAGATAAAAAATTCTTTTTTGAAGATGAATACGCGCATATTTTAAATGAAAAGCAAAAAAAATATGATGCCATGGTAAAATCAGGAGACATCGAATGATCTGCAAAATTAACGAGCAAACACCAACCCCATTCAATGGGCCCATCGAATTAAAACAATTATTAACGGCACACTTGGATTCAGGGGTGATTGAGGCGTATGCCGGATTCCTTAGCAATCAGCCCAAATTGCAGTCAGCACTCACCACCTATTTTAGTGACCCAACGCGTCACTCAAACATTACCCCAATGTTTATCTTTAATGAAGAAACCAACGAATTGGTGACGCTCATGGCCAAGAACAAGCAATCCCCAGATGACGTGGGTGAACCGGGTTCTATTTTAGCGCATGTTCGAGATAGTGGATTCACAGAATCATTTTTATGTTCAGACTGTTATGGGCAGTTATCGTGTTCCAGTTGTGCGGTGGAAGTATTAACCGGCACGTTGGAGAACCCCACCCCTCGGGATGAAGAGTACGACATGTTGGACATTGACGAAGCCAAGCCACCCACAAAACACACACGGTTGGGGTGTCAGGCGGTCATTAGCAGAGAGCCATTGGTTATTTCAATCCGAGCCCCTGAGAAAAAGATACGCTCTAAAATTTAGCGATCCCAATCACCCCGAGCCCGATGCGTGGGCCGGCATTTCCGGCAGGCTGCTCACCGGTATCAGGCTTCGCATGAACCACCACACTGCGGCCAATAATGGGGTTTCGTCGACCGGCAATGGTGATGGTGGTATCCAAAAAATCAAATTTAGCTTCCCCATTTTCATCGGCGCTGATGTTACCAAACGAACCGGCATGGCGTTTTGGGTTGGGTGGCAACCCATGGGGATGCCCTTCGGGGTTGTAATGCCCGCCGGCACTTTTCCCTGAGACTTGGTCGGAAATATCGCCCCACTGGTGAATGTGAACCCCATGATCTTGGTTGGGGGTAAGGCCGGTTAATATGGCGGATACGCGAACCCCATCCGGTTCTTGCGAAAAAGAGAAGGTTCCTTGAACGGCATTCCCTTGTGTGGGCAGAATAACGGCCAGGGCTGTTTTATATTGGTGGGATTGGGCCACAACTTTTGGCATGGGGGGCACGGCCTGCAATGGTATCACGGCTAACATGGATAATAATAGTATTGTTTGAATATTCATACCTGTATTTAACCGCAAAAAGAACGCTAAATCAATGAAATGGCAGGTTTAGCAGGGAAAAAAACGGGGAATACCATGGCATGGACATTCATGATGCCATGACACGTTTAAATGATCATATCCGCCAGTTCATTCGGCCGGACCAGGTATTGTATGAAGTGGCCGCACAAACATTGGAAGAATACAATCATGCGATTCTGACACCGCGTGATGATGTTGATTTAACGTCCTTGGAGTATCAAATTCATGCCTTGAGATTACTCATTGAGCACCCAAAAAAGAATGTCCGTCACATCAAGCGAGCCATTTCACATTTGGACTACACGGACCAGCACCACATCCTGACCCGCTGGGCCTGGATGCAATTTCATTATGAGAACTTAACGCAAAAACATCAATCCAAACGCCCATTTCAATGCAATTTGGGGGAATTTCATCAATGGATAACGGAAGATTACGAATATTTTGTATTGCTGCATTTTTTGCCTCATTATGCACAATTGCGGCACATGGATTATTTATTTGACAGCAAGCCGGAACAGTTGCACTTTGCCCCGGACTTTTTGGTGAAACACAAACGAAAAACCATGGGCATTGAAATCACCATTGCCCCGGAACATGAAACCTTTGGTCGAAACCAACACTACCGGTCGCGATTCATTTCACATTTACAAAAGACTTACGGTGGCCATGCCATCGAAATTTCATTGCTGGACATTAACCGATGGCATGCATGCATTGAAGAAAAGCAGCACATTTGTTTGGCCATTGATTTATGGCTCATTTTAAATAAGTGCAATCAATTGGTGCAGCAATCTTTAACCATTGAGCAAACCTTAATTACGATTAACCCATTAGATGATGGAACCATGCTAACGGTCGAAAACCAAAGCAAGGATGCCAACATTACATTTAAAATTTCACCAGCCAATGGGTTCAAGTTAAATGAAGCCGACATTGTCAAAGCGCAAACCCATTTGGATGAAACCTATCAGGTGGACCAATGTTGCCAAAGCATCATGAGCCGAATCAACGCCAAAAACACGGCCCAATTTGGCCCCAACACCATTTTGGTCATTTGGCCCATGAACCAGTTCAATGCCATTGATTACGGACAGATCGCCAAAAAACTTCACACCAAAAAAATTGTCACCCGGTTCAAAGAAGTATGGATTTTCACCAAAATAAAAAGCCACCCGATCAAGATACAAACCTCCCATGTTTAAATGTCACAAATTGTGGGCATACAATGAATAACTAACACAAAGGGGTAAAAAATGACATTCAAGAGTAACTTTGGATTTAGCAAACTTAACTGGGAACCTATGTTTACCGCAACCAAGCAACCAAGAATCAAAGCCCAACAATCCAATAATTGTTTATACAATCACATCAAAGGGAACCTCCCCAAGGCCATCGAAAATTTGGGGGACTTGATCACATTGAACAGGGATAAAAATCCAAGCATCGTCACCATTGAGAAAGAAAAAATTAGAAAGGCCCTAGAATCAACCACAACCACCCTGGCCAGATGCATTGACCCAACCCTAACGCCACCAACCATAAATTCGGACGACAATCTCAGTAATTCATTATGTAAGATTGGCCGGTTTTTGGGACAACATTGGCAAAAAATTGAAAAATCAAATGGTAAAACAACCATTGCCGTGTGCTTAAAGCAATTGGAAGACATCACCTCGGCCATTGGGCTCATCAATGAATTTAGTAATGATAATGACGAAGAAGGAACCGAAGTAAAACTTGATAATGAGTCGAAATTTCACCTTGAAGGCTTCGATTTGCATTGGGATCGGCAAAACATTACGGTCGGTGGAGATACCGGTAAGATAACACGCGTTGGAAACAAACAAGAAAAAGCGACAAAAGGGTTGCAAGCCTGGGGCAAATATTTTTCTGATTTCAGGGCCCTTCACACCGCCGATCGATCTGCTGCGGCAAACGAAAAACGAAAATGGAATTCCTTTTCCTCATGGAACCCTTTCAAGGAAACGGCCATAACCACAGAAAAATTACAAACACACCATAATATAAGCACGGGTAGCCTTGCAGGCCCCGATAAAGCCAAAAAATGCTTAGAAAATGCCCAAAATGCCATGAACCATGGATATTTCAGCAATGCAGATGAGTTCTTGCAAGAAGGAATAGAGGCACTAACAAGTGACGTTGAGTTTATTAAAAACAATCCTAAACTATTGGCCAGCTTGATAGTGGAATCGGTATTGGTACAGAACCCCGAAAACCCAACCATATTAAGCGATTTTGATCCTAACAGAAGTGAATTTCTTAGAGAATTAATTGAAACAGCGAATATTGGTGACATTAAAATACCCAAAAGTAACTTAAAGCAAATAGAAAACGCTACAAAAACAGCCTTAAATAATCGAGAAGACTCACTGTATAAAGCAAATCAAGTTAAATTATTAAAACAATACACTCGTGTAAGGTGGGGGAAAGCACCAAACGATGCCTGGAGCGTATGGACAACAGCGCGATACAAAGATTTGAGCACCGTTAGAAAAAGCGTTAAGCTGACAGAACAAAAACCAGCGATAGATGTAGTTCGATCCCCAAGAAGTGGAGGGGGAGCTACTGATGTGCGAGACTTTCTCGTTGAGCGTGTTAAAGCGAATAAACAGGGCGACACCGAACTTCATATTGCCGCTGAGATGGGAGATACCAATGCGGTTATAGACCTTATTGAAAATGGAGCAGATGTGAATGCCGTTAATAATTCTAAGAACACCCCGCTTATGGATGCCAGTAGACAAGGTAAAACAGATGTGGTTAAAATACTTCTTGATAAAGGGGCAAACGCGAATGCCGTCAATGAGAATAACAACACCCCCCTTCAAATTGCCATTAATATGAGGCACAGAGACACCGCCGTGGTCATTATGAATGCTCAGCTAGAAATACTTGGCATTACTAATAATTTTCAAGTGGTTGCTGATAATGATGATGATGATGATGATGATTATAATGATCAGATTCAATACAAGAATGCAACTGGTAATGTTGAAAAATTTTTATTAAGTAGGGCCGCACACAAACTCGCAGATATGGCATATGAAAGATTCAACAATGGTATGAATAAAGAAACTTGCGGAAAATTTTGTATAGAAAATAATAATGTAAATTACACCAGCCCCGCGAAGGACGCCATAACATTTTGGATGCAAGATCAACATGTCCCAATCCTTGTTGAAGGTCTATTAAAACTAACAGATGGTGGAAGCTTCACGTTCGATCATGCCCGTCAAGATGAAGATGAAGATGAAGATGTTGATGCTATAGGATTCACTTTTAATAAAAACGAGAGGGGTGAAATCCGTTGTATGCTTCCAGAAGATGCTTTACGTCAAGAAATTACAGATACGCCCGATTTATTGCCCATCGCCGGGTTTGATGAAACGGCTGCAGCTTATACAAATGCCACTAGCGTAGATAAAATAAGAGATCACATTCTGACACTTAATTTACATAATAATGGTATCAATATAACCCAATTAGATGCCGCCGCTGATAAAGCCGCCATTATACAGTTTTTAAAGGATGTGAAAGACGCTCAAAATGCAGTTAGTGGTGGTGGTGCTGCGCCTGCTCTTGTACCCAATCTTGGTGCGTTAGCTGATGCAGATAAGGGTGCGCTTGCACCATTGAATGCAACTCACTACCA